>JABFSV010000520.1 GCA_013140405.1 Methyloglobulus sp.
CGTAAAGTGACTCGAATGGGTCATCCATCATATTGGCTTGTAACAAATAGCCAACCACAAAATAAAGCAGCAGGTTTTTTCTGAATCACCCCACCGATCTTGGCAGTTCCAAGGGTTCATTACTCAACCAGCACAGCGCTAAATATTCTCTCAGAATATCCATGATCGCTTGGAATAGGTTCGTGAACGAGCCAGCATAGAATTAACTAATCATCGGATGAGTTAGATCCACGGTCATTGTAGGTGCTGAAGCTGTCATTCAACGATTGCACCAGTTCTTTGGTTTTTTCGGAGAGCTGCGCTAACCGTGCCTTGGTTTTCTTGTTCCATCCGGCAGGTTCGGAAAAATTGAATAACATCCGCGAAAATGTCAAATTCGACTCGAATAATTCGCCCAGGTTTTCCATCAAATGTAGTTCTTTGCGGCGGTCGTTCAGTCGATTAACGATGAATTTGGACTGCATTTTACTCATAATCAAATGCAATGGCAGCATGATAGAGATGACGACCAGTGCCATAATCGAGCCAGTAATGGGGTCAAACAGCAAGTCTATGATGATACCAAGTTGTAATTCCGCGAGTACAGCCAGCATTGCGATAGCGCCAAGGATAAGCAAGCTGGTCATGTTGACGCGGTCTTTCCAGGTGGCGATGCCATCTTTGACCTCAGGAATGACCACGTTTTCAATATCGTGGATGCTTTTTTCCAGGGCATTTAGGATACGGTATGAGCGGTCATGTTCGACGTTTGCCAGGCGCTGGTCAATTTCGATAAATTGGGGTGGGTTTTGTGTGTTCGCGCTGTGTTCCTGGTTAGGCAACAGGATAAATTGCCCAGTATTCAGGCCAAGGTCGGCCAATCTTCGTTGCCAGGAAGAGATGATCTCACTGCTTTTTGTTGGGTAAAAAGTCGCAGCCGGTGCATCAATCAGGTAGATAAATTTATTGGTGTCCTGATGAATCGTAATCTGCTGGATCAACTCATTCATTAGCGAAGTGGATGTTTCAAAAACGTCGCAAAACACCAACACTAAGTCCGAGTTTTCGATGATATGGGTGGTCAACATCGACATGATCGGTGTCGCAATGGTTGCGCTTACATTCGGGGCATCAATAAACAGTTTTCCCTTTAAGCGTTCGCTGCTGATGGTTTTTAGTTCCAGGTAAGCATTGATGCGTTTTCCTTCATCCTTTTGTATTTGCTCAATTTTATGGCTAATCTGGTAGAACGGGTATCTATGGTCAACATCAAGGGCTGTGCCCGGTAAAGTTGCGGGTGTCGCTTGATTGTTGTACAGAAGGGCAGTGAATTTGTGGCTGGATGCCTGAATGCCAGAAAGCAGTTGGTCTGTACCCAGATAGCTGTTGATGAACCGCGATTTGGCTGTGGAGTTGCCTCCCATCAAACTGACGATAGGCCACCAGGAATATTTGCTTGCAGTGGTTTCTTCATTTTCAAGCAAGCCCAAGTCATATTCGATTTGATCGAGGTCATGGAATACTTTTGCTGCACTTAGCAATACCGGATTGTCCTTGGCAAAGGTTTTTTCCAGGTTGGACAGGTATTTGCTTGCTGTTTTTTCAGCCATCAGTTGAACCTCATTTTGTTCGATTTTTATAGGTATGAAGCAGGTTAAAAGTATACACCCAGAATTGTTTTATGATAAAAACAAGGAAGGTATTTGTTGAATTTTTTGTTGTTACTAGGGAATGCGGTGGCTTTGAACTAGCTCTTGGCAAGAGGGTTATTGCGCTTCATAATACGCGCCAAATCATGAAAGGTGCTAAAAACTTGGTTATTTCCAGATTTTCCGTATGGGTTGTTATTGCTGTTATGGCAGGCTTATCACAAGGGTGTGCCTCTTTTTCAATCTGGAGGTACGGCCCCGATGGGCAGTCACGTGAGGAATTCGAGCATCGGGTTGAAGCAGTGTTTCGGCTACAAAACAGGATGACCAGCGAAGTTATGGTGTTGCAGGAAGGGGATACAGTCAGCAAAGATCAGGAAACTATCCTTCAGGCCGAACAAGTTATGCAGAAAAACTGTAGCGACCTGAATGAATATGCTTCCCGTGATATAGATGGTTTGAACAAAAGTCTCTTGCTACAGCGGCGTGTTGAGAACTCTGTGGTTGATTGTGAAAATTCTGCCCATAAAGTCGAAGCGTTGTTAAACAAGCATTAATGGTTGAATTGTTCCGGTATCAAGATCGAATTCTGAGGTGGTTTGCTGTTATCCGTATCGGGATAATCCAGCGTGTAGTGCAATCCGCGGCTCTCTTTGCGGAGTTGGGCGCAACGAATAATTAATTCTGCCACAATAACCAAGTTACGTAATTCCAATAGGTCGCTGGTCACCCGAAAGTTCCCGTAATATTCCGCGATTTCCCGTTTGAGCAATTCCACGCGGCTCATAGCCCGGTGCAGGCGTTTGTTGGTTCTGACGATGCCCACATAATCCCACATAAAATGCCGCAGTTCGCTCCAGTTGTGCGAAACCACCACTTCTTCATCGGAATTACTGACTTTTGATTCGTCCCAATCACGGATGGCGGGAGGTGCAGGAATGTCCGCGAGTGTTTTCAGTATCGCTTCACTAGCCCTGTCTGCAAAAACCAGGCATTCCAGCAATGAGTTGCTCGCCATCCTGTTAGCGCC
>JABFSV010000379.1 GCA_013140405.1 Methyloglobulus sp.
TTTTAATCCAGTTCATCCAGGTACGCCGTTTACACAGCCACTTCAACCGTTAGCGAACACCGTCAATGACACCGATCAATTTGGTCTATATGTACAAGATCAAATCAAGCTGCCTTACAATATCCAGGTTATGGGCGGCATCAGATACCAATATTTACATCAAAACAATAAAGATCAACTTGCTGGCAGCTCAAGCGGCTTAACAGACGATGCGGTTACGCCCCGTGTTGGTTTCTTATGGCAACCCAAAAAATGGCTGAGCCTATATGCAAACTACGTCGAAAGTTTCGGCCCTAATGATCCTTTTGCCAGTATTTTTCCTGGTACACTTCCTCCGCCTACTAGCGCCGAGCAATATGAAGGCGGCATCAAAACCGAGTTTTTTGATGGGCGCTTACGTGCCACCTTGGCCTATTACGACTTGACCAAAACTAACGTCGCTACACGCGACCCAGTCAACCCAACCCAACCTATTCTATCCTCACTGGTGCTGTTCGCAGTCGTGGGCCGGAACTGGATATAATTGGGGAAATCCTGCCAGGTTGGAATATTATTGCCACCTACGCCAACACGGATGCCCGTATCACTAAATCCAATGATGATAGCGGTTCGCCCACCGCTGTCGGTAGCCGTTTTTTTAACGTACCTAGAAACACGGGGAGCGTGTGGAGTACTTACGAAGTCCAGAATGGCGATTTACAAGGCCTAAAGTTTGGCGGCGGCGTAACGCTACGTGACGGACAAATAGGCGGTTACGACCAGCCTGCGGCAAGTTTACCGGGCTATGCCACTGTAGATTTGCTGGCGGCTTATAGCCGTGATATAGACAAAGCAAAAGTCACTGTTCAATTCAATATCAATAACCTACTGGATAAACACTATTATTCTGGCCTTACTACGAATGGTGGTGGTCTTGCTGGGATTAAACCTGCCTATGCCGACTTTGGCCAGCCGCGGACGTTTATGGGACAGGTGAGTTTGCAGTATTAGATGTTGATATTTAGGAATATTTTGCCCATTGATAAATCGTAATGTGGTTTATGTTTTACTGATTCGGCTATTTAATGTTTGAACCGTTCGTACTCTCCGCGTGACGGGGTATGTTACCCCGTTACTCACGTTTCTCTGTGGTGATGTTTTTGAACCACTTTGAAACCTACGAAGTGTAGCCATATCAAAGTTAAGGTCGTAGCAATATTCGTTTTGTCGTCTGCTGAAATTTGTGCAAGCGATTGGCTTTGCGTTTTTGCAGCCAGCGGATGATGCCAGTCACAAACAACACCGGGCAAGCCAAGCCGCTTAGGAACACCAGGATACGCCCCGTCCAGCCGAATGCTTGGCCTGAATGGAGGGGCCATTGCCAATCTGTGAACACCTCGCCCGCCGTACCAATTGCAGGATCGTCCACGTCAAGGATAGCGCCGCTGTAACGGTCTATCACCACACAACGCCTGTGTATCAAACTACCCGTTTCCTCCACGCCGTCTTTACAAACGGTATACGTCCCGGTCGGTTCGGTTACGCCGTAAATCCAATCGGCGCGTCCGGTGGGATAGCGTTTTTCGGCAATTCTTACTGCTTGCCCCATTGTAATAGAAGGTTTTCCATGTGTTGGATTTGACTTAAACCAGTAACGATAAGTCACGGGTGAAAATAACTCCAATACGGGCACGACATGCTGGGGGGTGTCCATATAAACGCCCGAAAACAATACGGGAATAAGTACCAAAGTGGAATAAAAACCGGCTGTTTTATGCAAATCGAAGTTTAGCCGTTCCGTGCTGGCCTTGAATTTGATCGTGACGGCCTGCCGCAATTTTCCGGTCAACGGCCACCAGACGATCAGTCCGGTCAGCGTAGAAATTATCAACAAAGCGCCCATGATGCCGACAATCAGATAACCAGGGTCTTCACCTAAAAATAAGGCGTAGTGCAGCTCGAAAATAAAGCCTATAAAGGTCTTTGGGAATGGGCTGTCGGATGAACTCATCAACCGCTTGCCGATGGCCTTGGCGGTGTAAGGGTTAACATAAACCTCCCAGCTTTCGGTGATGCCTTGCTGACTACCTGACAACGGCACGGAATAGGCGAGCTTAAAAGCGGCTTCATTATTGCGGGGATACTTGGCAAACGTATTCGCGGCATGGCCGGGCATTGTTATATGGCTCGCCTGAAAAATCTCCGCCAGCGGTTTGTAAACGGAATTGGCATCCGGCACAACCACCGTCAACAATTTCGGGTTCAATAACTCATTAATTTCGGCATGAAAGACTAGGATACTGCCGGTAATGCCGAAAATGGACAAAAACAGGCCCAGCGCCAACCCTAGCCACAGGTGTACGTCCAGCCAACGTTTGCGGCGGATTTTAAGGGTCAGTAGGCGGTTTCGCCTAGCATCCGGCTTTTTCACTACTTCGCCAGGCGGTAAATTATGGTCGGATAATTTCATGGTTTTTCATGGTGAGTAGGGGCGGCAATCCAACCGCCGAACGTTGGAAAAGTTGGGTTGCCAAACGGCGGGCAACCCAACCTTGTATCTTAATCCATGTCGTGGTTAGCTACCTGACACTGAGACAGAACGAGCTTGTGCCCACCCTTAAGGATCAACCTTGCCGCGTAGATTAAGCCTTCTGTCTCGCTTCTGATGCCAA
>JABFSV010000171.1 GCA_013140405.1 Methyloglobulus sp.
CAAACGCGCGAATAACCATTATGGCCAGAACTATGAAGTTCATTAACAGGCCGGATATACGTTTGCAGTCGTACCTAAAAACCAAAAGTGATTTTTGCTTGCAAAACGGGAGGTGTCCATATACAGATCTTCAAAAGAATGTATCTGGCGTGAGTTTTGTGACCACCGATTTTAAAAGCCATCATGATCGGAGTCTTACGCATTGGGACATGGTTGACGGCGAAGGTAATCGTCTTGCCCAAGGTGCAAGTTATGGTTTGTACGGGGCTGATGGGCGGTTAACGCAGATGTCTGGATTCTTTGGCCCGCCTACGGATTAAAACGCAATGACCCCTAGCGCTGAATATAAGGACTCTATTTTAGAGCTTCTGGAGCCCTTATTTACGGTACGAATAAGCCGATTCTTTGGTGGAATCGGTATTTCTTATGACGCAGTACAGTTTGCCATGATTATGGGCAACAGCTTGTATTTTGCCGTCGATGAATACACTCGAAAGAAATACGAACGCGCAGGGATGCAGCCGTTTTCTTATATGGCCAAAAGAGGGCGGATTCAAGTACGTAAATACTTTGAACTCCCAGAAGATGTGCTCAATGATCCTGAACAACTACGGTTATGGGCGAATGAAGCCATACAGGTAGCCGCTAACACCAAAAAATCTAAACGTCGAGCCAAAAGCGATACACCGTAAATGGCTAATAACCAAGCGATATAGTAAACTATAGCGCGTTAGCAACCTGATTCAAAACCATGACAAATATCGAAAACGTACACCCTGGTGAAATCAACAAGTTTGGCTCAATGGCAGAACGCTGGTGGGATACTCAGGGTGAATTCAAAACCCTGCACGACATCAATCCTTTGCGCTTGGAATTCATCCAGCGTTTTGTCCAACTCGAAGACCAACGGATTGTTGATGTTGGCTGTGGCGGCGGGATTTTGACCGAAGCCTTGGCAAGGCAGGGTGCTGATGCGATGGGAATTGACCTTAGCGAAGACTTGATTGATGTTGCTGACCTGCATGGGCTTGAATCGGGTATCGCCGTACATTACCAAAAAATTAGTGCGGAAGAACTGGCGAGCCAGCAACCTCAAAGTTTCGATCACGTCACCTGCATGGAAATGCTCGAACACGTACCCGATCCAGGTTCGATCATTAACGCTTGCGCTACCTTGGTCAAACCGGGTGGTATGGTGTTTTTTTCGACACTTAACCGCAAGCCTAAAGCCTATTTATTGGCTATTTTTGCCGCCGAGCATGTCCTTAATATGTTGCCTAAAGGCACGCATGATTACAAAACCTTTATCAAGCCGTCGGAATTGTGCCAATCAGCACGCACTTGTGGCCTTGCGCTTCAGGGCATGGTGGGGATTGAATACAATCCGTTCAACAAGCATTTCAGCCTTAGTAAAGATATAGATGTCAATTACATTGCCGCTTTTAAACGTGAAGCATAACAATGTCAGCTTGACTGGGAACGTCAGCTTATCTTTTTCTTGCCCCATGTTGATAGCGAATTGTCATGCCTTTAACTAATCAAGTTATTTTAATTACCGGTGCTGGCGGAGGACTGGGCAGTACCGCCGCTTTGGCTTTGGCGAAGCAAGGCGCACAGATTATTTTATTAGACAAAAGCATCCCTAAGCTGGAAGCGGTTTATGATGCAATCAAAGTAGCGAATGTGCCTGAACCAATCATGTACCCTTTTGATTTGGCAGGTGCCAACGAATCTGAATACCAAGAATTGGCTGATAAGATCGAAGAAAAATACGGTGCTTTGCAAGGCGTGTTGCATTCTGCCGTAGAGTTTATCGGCTATACCCCATTAGCCTTACAAGGCACTAAAGACTGGGGACATACCTTGAACGTCAACCTGAATGCGCCCTTTTTGTTGAGCCGAGTGCTATTGCCGGTGCTGCAAAAAAGCCAGACTGCTTCCGTCGTATTCACCTCAGATTCTTCTGCACGATCAGCCGCTGCTTATTCCGGTGCTTATGGCGTATCCAAAATTGCGCTGGAAGGTCTGGCGAAAATTCTTGCCGAAGAACTGGAATCCTTTAACAAAATTCGGGTCAACACCCTTGTACCTGGGCCAGTCGACTCACCACTAAGAAAACGGGCTTATCCGGCGGAAGACAAAAGCAAATTGCCCAAGATGGAATCTCTAGCCGCTGCCTATTTGTACTTGTTTGGCCCGCAAAGCATTGGCGTGACTGGGCAAACCATTGATGCCAGAACCTTTCATTTATAACTGATTATTATGGCCGAAAGAGAAGATGTAGTCTTAACCCGCGACGTGAATGTAATTACAGTTCCTGATGGTAATACTGGTACTCTAAGTAAGGGTGAAATAGTGACCATTCATCAGGCGCTGGGTAGCAGCTATACCGTGGTGACAGAACAGGGTCACATGGTGCGGATTGCCAATAATGATGCTGATGCGTTAGGTAAAGAGCATCACGAGCTTCATACCCTGGTTTCTGAAACCAACACCGAAGCAGTGGAAAACAACTGCTGGGAAGTCATGAAAACCGTGTACGACCCAGAGATTCCGGTCAATATTGTCGATCTTGGTTTGGTCTACTACTGCAATGTGCGACCATCGACCACAAATCCTGACCTGAATGATGTTCACGTCATCATGACTTTAACCGCTCCAGGTTGTGGCATGGGGCCGGTCATTCAAGGTGATGTAGAGAAATGTATCCGTGCTTTGCCTGGCGTAGCCAGTGTTGAGGTTGAAGTGGCGCTAGATCCACCTTGGTCACGCGAGATGATGTCAGAAGTTGCCCAATTGCAATTGGGATTATACTAACCTAATTAGACGTTTGTGAGTGCTGAAACCACCAGCTCTCCGAGGGGAAGAGCTGGTGTCGACCAAAGATTGATGATTAATTAAATCAAAGGTTTCAAATCAGCAAAAGCTTTGGCTGCATTTTGCAGGGGTTCTTCAATTCCTTGCATAGAATTGTTTTTTGCCATTGTTCTGGCTTTTTTCAATATTTCGTTAGCACGGGCGCGTTCTCTGTCAACCACGTCATTAGCGTTAACTTCTTTACTGTAATCCATGCCTTGTTTGATGATTTTGTAAACTTCATCACCACTAGCGCCTGCCGCGACAGCCGCTTGGGCTTTCTTGATTTCACCCAGAACCATATCAATAGCATCGGCTGGTGAATATGAAATTCTGCCTTCACCGGCTTCTGCCAAGGCGGCTGATGAAAAAGAACCCATAGCCAGAGCAATCAGGGAAGAAAGTACGATTGTTTTTAAGGTTTTCATTTTGGACTAATCCTCAAATTTTGTGTTGTATAGCGTTGTTTTGGTCAATTCTCGAAATTACCGCGCGCGATTCTATCATGCTTTTTTTATTTTGACGAAAGAACAAAAAATCAACCGATGATTTAGCCGCTCGGCGAGGAATATATTAAAGCGTAAAGCCGAGTTAGCACAAGACGTATAATCGCTTGAAGTCCAAAAAAACGGACAACATTAATTCGCGTAAGAGAAAACTTTATTTGATCTTACAGTTGATTCAGTGTTTAATAAAAACGTTGCACTTAAATTAACTGAGGAATCCTATGCGCTATAAAAATAATAAAATGGGACTTGTAAATCATTACCAAAAAGCAATTCTTTTTTTAGGGTTGTCGATTTTATTCTGCTTGTTACCCATTAATAATCCAATCAATCTGCTGATTGATGCAAATGACTGGGGGCATGGTTTTCAGCACCCTCTAAATGGCTGGGATCACCTAATAACGATGATTGCGGTGGGTATTTGGGCTGCACAGCTACGTGGTGTCGCTATCTGGATGTTGCCATTAACGTTTGTCAGCGTGATGAGCCTTGGCGGTCTTGCCGGGGCAGCCAGCTTCGCCGTTCCCAGCGTGGAAGTCATGATCCTGCTTTCTGGCCTAGTTTTTAGCGTATTTATCGCGCGGAAAGTACGCTTCACTACCCGCATGAATGTCTTGATCGTCGCGTTTTTTGCCTTTTTCCATGGCTATGTGCATGGACAGGAAATTTCAGCATCGGCAAGTTTGATTTCCTACACATTTGGGTTTGTATTCGCCACCGCACTGTTGCATGGCGCTGGTATAGCGACTGCACGCTTGGTGGCGTTATCATTGGCTTTTTTTGTAGGCAGCAATGCTTATGCCCAAGAACCTGAAGTGACGGCAAACGAATCAGCAGAAACCACCGTGGCCACTGAAAGTAACGCTAGCAGTAAAGATGCAGTAGAGCTTGATGAAATGACTATTACCGAACGCGCTGATTCGCAGGTAGGTATTGCCGATAGCGCCTCGCAAGGCAATGTCGGGCAAGCCCAACTTAAATTTCGACCGATAACCCGACCGAGCGAAGTGCTGGAAACAGTGCCTGGGCTTATTGCTACCCAACACAGCGGTGAAGGTAAAGCCAGCCAGTATTTTTTGCGCGGCTTTAACCTCGACCACGGCACCGACTTCCTGACCCAAGTTGATGGCGTACCCGTCAACCAATTGTCACATTCGCATGGTCAAGGCTGGACGGACACCAACTTCTTGATACCTGAATTGATCGAAACCCTGGATTATAAAAAAGGCAGCAACTACGCCGAAAATGGCGATTTTTCCAGCACCGGTTCTGCCAATATTCATTACTATAAAGAACTACCACAAAATATTGCCAAGTTTACCGGCGGCATGTTTGATTATTACCGTGGCATGGTTGCAGGTTCGCATAAACTTGGTGACGGCAACCTTTTATATGGCGCTGAAAGCGTTTATAACAACGGCCCCTGGACAGTCGGCAATGATTACCTAAAATTCAACGGCGTATTGCGTTATAGCGAAGAACATGGCGATCATGGCTGGAGCATTACCGGTATGGCTATGAAATCCGACTGGTATTCCACCGATCAAATTCCATTACAAGCCGTGAACCAAGGCAAACTTGATCGATTTGGTGCTATTGACCCTACGGATGGCGGCGATAGCCAACGTTATAGTTTAACGGGTGAATGGCATCGTCAGGATGCAGCAAGCGAAACAAAGTTGATGGCTTACGGAGTATATTCCAAGC
The DNA here is from genome assembly GCA_013140405.1 of Methyloglobulus sp. Lineage (GTDB taxonomy): Bacteria > Pseudomonadota > Gammaproteobacteria > Methylococcales > Methylomonadaceae > Methyloglobulus. The sequence goes on from JABFSV010000171.1 coordinate 5,070, forward strand.
TGCATTTGTTTTCTAACTTTACGTACTTTCTCGATAATCCAGTCAAGGGTGATCAATTTGGTCAACCTGATGACCGCTGGACAACAGGTTTTAAAGGCAGCCATACGATTTTCCACAAACTTGGCTCTGCCGATTCAGAAACTACTTTTGGTCTGCAAATACGAAACGATAACATCCAAAACGCTCTGACCAAAAGCAAAGCGCAAATAGAATACGATATTACCCGTCAGGACAACATCTGGGTAACTTCCATCAGCCCTTATGCAGAAAACAAAACCCGTTGGAACGACTGGTTTCGGACTAACCTGGGCGTGCGCTTTGATGGTTTCCGATTTAATGTTAACAACAGTAATATCAGCCAAAATGACGGTGAACGCTATGACGGCTTGGTCAGCCCCAAACTCGGTTTTATTTTTGGTCCTTGGGCAGATACTGAGTTTTATCTCAACGGTGGTCTTGGTTATCATAGTAATGATGCCCGTGGTATTAACACACGCATCGATCCGGCTAAAAAAAATACCCCAGTAGACCGCGCTGATCCGCTGGTGCGTACTTACAGTGCCGAAGTGGGCGTACGTTCAACTTGGGTGAAAGGCTTGCAAAGCACGTTGGCGATCTGGTGGCTGGACATTGATTCTGAATTGTTGTTTGTTGGCGATGCCGGAACGACAGAAGCCAGCCGTCCAAGCCGTCGCTACGGTCTTGAATTTAACAACTATTATTCACCTACCGACTGGTTAACCTTCGATGCCGATTTAAGTTTTTCCCACTCTCGCTTCCATGATAATGATCCAGAAGGGGTGGGCAATCATATACCGAATTCAGTAGAAACAGTTATTGCAGCAGGAGCGACTTTCCATGATGTCTATGGTGGTTTTTTTGGTGGCCCCAGGTTACGTTTCTTTGGGCCACGTACCTTGATTGAAGATAACAGCAAGCGTTCTGAATCAACCCTGTTGGTGTCCGCCATGCTAGGTTATGAGGTTAACAAGAACCTGAGCTTTCAGGCAGAAGTATTCAATATTTTGAATCGTGAAGATGATGGTATTACTTATTACTATTCATCCAGGCTTCCAGGCGACAATACTCTTGATAGTAATGGTAATTTTACAGGAACGCCTGATTTCCACTTCCATCCTGTCGAACCAGTCAGTTTCCGAATGGGCTTTACGGCAAAATTCTAACTAATTCATCACTCTATCGGGCATCCCTAAAGCGATGCCCGTTTTTTTATCCCCTGAAATCGTCCTTAACGCTTTCTATTCTTTAAATCCTTTGCTTTACCTGTTATCAAAAGTAAACTAATGGATATTTTCTGCATCCAACAGTGATTATTTCTAGGTTTACAGAGTAACCATCATGCCCAAACAATTAGTGATTCTTTTTTTCTTGCTGTCATGCCTGATAGCGTTACCTGGCCATGCCGAACCAGCCGTCCTGAAACCCTTTGCGCCAGGAAGTTATCAACAACTGCTGGATAGCAATGCCAATAAGCCTTTTATGTTGGTGATCTGGTCGATTACCTGTTCTTCATGCCTGAAAGATATGGCCTTATTGAACAAGATGCACAAAGCCAGGCCGGAGATCAATATGGTCATGTTGGCAACCGATGATGCGTCTGCGACTGATGAGGTTCAGCAAATACTGGCAAAAAATGAACTGACCGGGCTTGAAAATTGGCTATTCGCCGACGAAAACTCGCAGAAACTGCGTTATGAAATTGATCCTAAGTGGTACGGTGAATTGCCGAGGACTTACTTCCTGAACAAAAAGCATGAACGGGAAGGCATTAGCGGTGTCTTGTCGCAAGAAGATTATGAAAGTCTCTTCAAGAAAATCCTCAATTGAAACTTTATGTCAGGCAGCGAAGCGTTAACGTGACCCAACAACATCGACGTATTGTCAGGTTACGTTGTACTAACCTGACCTATAACGATTTCTCATGTGTAGCCGTTCAAAGTATGAGAGCCTTATTAGCTACTTTGCTGTGTCTAACCACCCTAACGCTCAATGGTTGCTCTTCGGGCCAGCTTTTAAGCACCGTTGAACCCAAAAAGGAAACAGCCGAATCAATGTCAGTTGGCCTCTATTCCAAATCAACTTTTGGGCTGACCGACATTTCAACCTTTGATGTCTACGTAGACAATGACAGTATCTACCTCATTGTAGGTGGTAAAGTTTCCGCTGATAATAAACAAATCAAACTAAGTTATAACCGTTCCGAGGATGGGGGAGTTAGTTGGCAAGATTTAATAACCCTAAATAATCACCCTGCAAGCATTAATAGCCGTGGCAATGATGTTCAACTTGCCGCCAAGGGTAATCATCTGCTTGCGGTATGGCAAACCAAAGGCGAACTGCCCAGCATGGGGCCGATGGTGAGTGCTTATTCCGAAGATAACGGCAAAACTTGGACGCAAGGTGCTAATCCTGCCGTGAACAATGCGGGCGACCAATCTCATATCGACCTGATTGCTGACCAGAATGGAGTGTTTCATACCGTCTGGCTAGAAGATCCCGAGGAAAACGGTTACCAAAGCCTACGATATGCCCGATCTGCTGATTGGGGTAAGCATTGGAGCAAAGCCGCGACATTGGATGATTCAACCTGCTCTTGCTGTTGGAACACCTTTGCCTTGTCGCCTGAAAATGAGCTGAACATACTTTACCGCGATATGAAACCGCGTGATATGGCGCTGTTGCAATCTTACGATGACGGTAAAAATTGGCGGCACGTCAGTACGGTTGGCGAGTTTGGCTGGCAATTTGATGGTTGCCCCCATGTGGGCGGTGCACTGGCGTATATGGGAACCGGCAATCCCAGGCAATTGCATGGCTTAGTCTGGACAGGTGTGGAGGGGAAATCAGGTTTGTATCATTTGGCTTCCAATAATAACGGCAGAAACTGGTCTACTCCGCAAAAAATAGGCAACACAGCTATTCACGGTGATATTGCCGAGTTTGATGGCAACATTGTGGCAATCTGGGATGAAATGGAACAGGAAGGGTCGAGCATTTTTTATGCGAAGTCCGAAGATAACGGCAACAATTGGTCAACGCCCACTCGATTAACCGTTGCCAGCAACGCGGCTACCCATCCTAGGCTAATCGCAACAAAACAGGGTTTGTTGGCCTTATGGACAGAAAAGCCAAGCAAAAAACCCAGCCAATTAGCTTGGCAACGGCTTGAATAAACCGCCATTCAAAAAATCTATCCTGTCGAAACACAACATTCTTAAAGCCACCGACGTGCCTATTCGATACATTAAGCCCCAAGTTTTACTGACCTTCCCCCACTATCAGTTATATAATGGAAGCTGTTCGAATACTCAACCACACAATATTTCAGAGACAGACTAATGACACGACGCGACATCATTTCTATAGCTAAGTCATTGTTAAGGATAGCTATTATAGCCAATTTTGCGTTACCTCTACCTGTGTTTGCACATGCCATTATGGTGAAAGCCCAGCCAGTGGTTGATAGTACGATTGCTGAATCACCCAAACAGGTCGATGTCTGGTTTAACGATAAGGTGGGTAGTGAATATAAGGCGCTAGCGGTTATCAATAGCGCAGGTAAGCGTGTTGATAATAAGAATATTGAGCAGGAAACTTTCGATCAATCGCATCTATATATAACAGTCCCCGACTTGCCGCCGGACACCTATACTGTGCGTTATCGGGTTGTGTCCATAGACACACATATAGTCACGGGCAAATTCAAATTCACCATAAAAAAGCCCTGATCTTCGTTTATTAGCGCAGACTCACTGTAACTGGAAAT
>JABFSV010000331.1 GCA_013140405.1 Methyloglobulus sp.
TTGCGCCATGCCAAGGAGCTTGCCGAGACCGCCAACGCCGCCAAGTCCCAGTTCCTTGCCAACATGAGCCACGAGATCCGCACCCCAATGAACGGGGTGCTGGGCATGGCCGAGCTGCTGCTCGACACCCACCTGACCGCCACCCAGCGCCGCTTTGCCACCACCGTGCACCGTTCCGGCGAGTCCCTGCTGTCCATCATCAACGACATCCTGGACTTCTCCAAGATCGAGGCCGGGCGCTTCGAGCTGGAAAGCCTGGACTTCAACCTGCACAAGACCGTCGAGGACATCGTCGAGCTGTTCGCCGAACGGGCGCACAGCAAGAACCTGGAGATCAGCCACCGCATCGCGCCCGGCGTGCCCGAGGCCGTCAACGGCGACCCCATCCGCATCCGCCAAGTCCTCGGCAACCTGGTCGGCAACGCCGTCAAGTTCACCGGCCACGGCGAAGTCGTGGTCGATGTCAGCCTGGATCGGCAGCCTGATGGGGATTCCGAGGCAGGCCCCGCCCTGCCCCGCATCCGCTTTGACATCCGCGACACCGGCATAGGCATCAGCGAAGAAGCCCTGCCCCGCCTGTTCCAGGCCTTCTCCCAGGCCGACGGCTCCACCACCCGCCGGTTTGGCGGCACCGGGCTGGGGCTGGTGATTTCCAAGCAACTGGCGGAAATCATGCACGGCGAGATCAGCGTCAAGACCCGCCCCGGGCAAGGCACCACCTTCAGCTTCACCCTGCCGCTTGCGCCTTCCAGCCACGCAGTCCCCGCCCAAAACCCACGGGCTTCCGAGCTGGCTGGGAAGAAACTGTTGGTCGTCGAGGACAACGACACCAACCGCGACATCCTGCAAAACCATGCGCTGGCCTGGGGCATGTCGGTCGATGCCGTGCCCAGCGCCTTGTCGGCGCTGGACTTGCTCAGGGGCTCGGCGCACCAGCAGCCACCCTACGACCTGGCCATCATCGACATGAAAATGGCCGGCATGAACGGCCTCGAACTCGGGCAGCGCATCAAGGCCGACCCCCTGCTGGCGCAAATACCCCTGGTCATGGTCACCTCCACCCTGTTCAAGGACGAGGCCGCCGTCGCCAAAAAGACCGGCTTCGCCGCCTACCTGATAAAGCCGATCCGCAAGGCCGACCTGCACCAATGCTTGCTGAACGCGCTGGCACCGGACTCTGCCTTAGTTGCCGCCGCCCAGCCCGACCCTGCCCGCACCGTGTCCACAGCCATCGCCGCACACATCCTGCTGGCCGAGGACAACCCAGTCAACCAGGAAGTCACCGTGTACATGCTGCAAGGCTTCGGCTGCACGGTGGACATAGCCCACAATGGCTGGGAAGCGCTCCAGGCCGCCGAACAAAAGGCCTATGACTTGGTGCTGATGGACTGCATGATGCCGGACATGGACGGCTACGAGGCCACGGCGGAAATCAGGCGGCGGCAGGCGGCCGGGGTTGTGCCGCACTTCCCTATCGTTGCCCTGACCGCCAACGCGATTGAAGGCGACCGCGAAAAATGCCTGGTCGCCGGCATGGACGACTACTTGTCCAAGCCGTTCAAGGCCGAAGCCCTGCTGCGCATGGTCAAGTCATGGGTGAAACCTGCCCCGGCCGTGGCCGCCGAGGCAGCCAAGCCGCCCAATGCGGCGGAGTTGGCCATCGACCACACTGCCCTGGAAACCATCCGCAACCTCGACCCGGGCGGCGGCAATGACTTGCTGCGGCGCATCATTGGCCTCTACCTGGGCAATGCCGACACGCTGTTGGAAGCCCTGGAGCAGGCCTGGGGCGCGGGCGACCTTGGTGCCATCCGCGCCGCCGCCCACACCTTGAAGTCCAGCAGCAACCAAGTGGGCGCGCACGGGCTGGCCGAACTGTGCCGCGAAGTGGAAAACGAGGCGCGGAACCACCGCCATGACGCGTCCGGCACGGCCCTGTCGCGCATCAGGCAAGAACTCGCCAACGCCCGTAAGGCATTGGGCGCTTATCTTGGGTAGCCCTTTACTTATTTGATTCAGGAAGTCATTTCAATGCAAGACCAACCCCGCATTATTGTCATTGATGACGATCCCTTGATCCGCCTGCTGGTCGGCAAGGCGCTCCAGGCGGTCGGGCTGCAAACGACCGAAACCGCCAGTGCCGAGGAAGGCTTGGCGTTATTCGCAAGATGCGGCGCAGATGCAGTCTTGTTGGATGTGATGATGCCCGGCGGGATGGATGGCTTTGCGGCATGCGCCCTGCTTAGGCAATTGCCGGAAGGCCAACATATCCCAGTGCTGATGATGACTGGGTTGGAGGACTTGGAATCGATCAACCACGCTTTTGAGTCTGGTGCAACCGACTTTATCACCAAGCCGATCAACATCCCTCTATTGGGACACCGTGTCCGCTACATGCTCAGGGCCAGCCACACCACCCAATGCCTACTGGAAAGTGAGCAACGCCTGCACCGGATGGCTTATTTTGATAGCCTAACCGACCTGCCGAACCGACAGTTTTTCCGGGAACACTTGCAACGCATCATCGCCTTGGCACATCGGCAAAAGCTGAAGCTGGCGGTGCTGTTTTTGGATCTTGACGGCTTTAAACGCATCAACGACACCTTGGGACACCATCTGGGCGACCAAGTTCTCCAAGAGACAGGCGAGCGCCTACGCAAAAGCCTGCGTGCCAGCGATGCGCTGATTCGCACCGGCGCGACCCAGGATGGGGATACGCTGGCGCGGTTGGGCGGCGACGAGTTCACCGTGCTGTTGTCGATGATCGAACGTGACGAAGATGCCGCCTCGGTCGCGGAACGGATACGCATCAGCCTGGCGCAAGCGTTCAATTTTGACGACCACGAGCTGTACACGACTACCAGCATCGGCATCGCCATTTTTCCCGACGACGGCGCGACAGCGGAAGAGTTACTGAAAAACGCCGATTTGGCGATGTATTACGCAAAGCGCGAGGGCGGCAACAAGTATCGGTATTTCTCCACCAAGATGACCGACGCAGCCTTACGCCGGCTGGCCTTGGAAAACAACCTCCGCAAGGCCGCCGGGCATGGCGAGCTGGAACTGTATTACCAGCCCCAGCTTGACCTTGTGACCGGCACGTTTTGCGGGGTTGAGGCATTGCTGCGCTGGGATAGCGTGGAACTGGGGTGCATCCCCCCGGCGGAGTTCATTCCGTTGGCGGAGGAAGCGGGGCTGATCGCCGCCATTGGCGAGTGGGTGCTGCGCCAGGCGTGCCAACAGGCAAAGGCTTGGTTCACCGACGATATGCCCCTGGCGCGGATGGCGGTTAACGTCTCGACGGTGCAGTTGCTGCACAAGGGCTTCTACGCGATGGTGACGGGGATATTGGCGGAGACCAGGCTTGACCCCCATGTGCTGGAGTTGGAGATAACCGAGAGCGCATTGGTCTGCGACGAAGCCAGCGTGATGGGAGCCTTGTCCGCCCTCAAGCAAATCGGTGTGCAACTGGCGATAGACGATTTTGGGATGGGTTATTCCAGCCTGAGCCGGCTCAAGAGCTTCCCCATCGACCGCCTCAAGGTAGACCAGAGCTTTGTCCACAACATCGAACAAGACCCCGAAAACGCCGCCATCGCGACCGCCATCATCGCCATGGCCAAAAGCCTCGGCATGAAGGTAACCGCCGAGGGTGTGGAAACCGATGCCCAACTCGCCTTCCTCAAGGACAGGAAATGCGACGAAGCCCAGGGCTTCCTCCTCGCTAAACCTATGCCAGCTATTGAAATCAGGGAGTTTCTTTTAAACCAGTTAATTTCCACGGAATAGATCCTTAACCGCTTAGATTAAGGATTACGTCAGTAAATTAATGAGAATGTGTTCATAGATTGAAGACAACATTTCAAGCTCATTCACGTCGATATGTTCGTTAATTTTATGAATACTCTCATTCAATGGACCCAACTCGATGACTTGTGCGCCAGTAGGTGCGATAAAACGTCCATCTGAAGTGCCGCCACCGGTGTCGTCTTTAGTCTCATAACCGATGACTGTTTTGACAGCAGCATGAGCTGCATCGATAAGTTCGCCGTGGGCAGTCAGGAAGGGATTACCGGATAAGCGCCACTGCACTTCATAATTAAAGCCCTGTTTATCCAATATTGCATGAGTGCGTTGCTTGATGATTTGTTCGTCTAATTCTGTAGAAAAACGTAGGTTAAATTGTACTTCCACGTTGCCGGGGATGATGTTTTCCGCCCCCGTACCTGAATGAATGTTAGATACCTGCAAACTGGTCGGTGGAAAATTACAATTACCATAATCCCAAACTTCTTCAGTTAACTCTTTTAATGCAGGCGCAAAGGTATGGATCGGATTTTCTGCCAATTCAGGATAGGCGACATGACCTTGAATGCCATGCACCGTCAGTTTAGCGCATAAAGAACCGCGCCTACCGACGCGAATTACATCACCGATTTTTTTATCGCTGGATGGCTCGCCGACTAAACACCAATCTATTTTTTCGCTGCGGGCTTCCAATACTTCCACGACTTTGACAACACCATTCGTGGCAATGCCTTCTTCATCGCTGGTCATCATTACGGCAATTGAGCCTTGATGATTGGGGTGATTGGTAACAAAGCGTTCGACGGCGGTAACAAATGCGGCAATGCCGCCCTTCATATCGGCAGCGCCGCGACCATACAGTTTACCGTCGCGTAGGGTAGGCTCAAAGGGCGGCGATAACCACGCATCCAAAGGACCAGTCGGCACGACATCAGTGTGTCCCAAGAACACGAACAAAGGTTTAGCCATTCCTTTACGTAGCCAAAGGTTTTGCGTATCGGCAAAGTTAAGGCGTTCTTCGTTAAAACCCAATGGCCTAAGTCGATCTGCCAACACATCTTGGCAACCTTCATCCTTGGGTGTAACGGAAGGGCGGTGGATTAGGTCTTTCAGGAGTTCTAGCGTGTCACTCATTTTAATTTAGTTCGGTAGATGTCAGGTTTAAAACCAATCAAAAGTTCATTGCCCGTATCTAATATCGGTCGCTTGATCAGGGTGGGTGTCTCCAGCATAAGCTCCAAGGCTTTAGTTTCGGTAAGATCAGCCTGTTGCTCGGCAGTCAGTTGTCGCCAACTGGTGCTGCTGTGGTTAATCATTACGTCCCAGCCCAGGTTAGCAGCAAAATGTTGCAGTTGTTCTTGGGTTAATCCATCTGCCCGATAATCGTGGAATTGATAGCCGATACCGTTATTGTCCAGCCATGTGCGGGCTTTTTTAACGGTATCGCAATTCTTTATGCCGTAAAGCACAATCATAACTACAACTGGCTATTCAACAATTCATCAATACTTGGCAGTTCTTTGTCAGCCTTACAGCGGATTTTATAAAGATCGACGAACTCCATAAAGGCTTGCTGTAAGTCTTCGAGAATCTCCTCCTCGTTTTCCCGCTCATCTTCCGGAACCTCGCTTGATTCCAAATACTCTTGTTGCAGGGCGATTTCGCTGTTAAGGGCGAGGGTCGCGTAGATGATGGCATTGTTGGATATGTTTTCGCTCATAAAATTGATAGGTAGTGTGTGAGTGGATGTCAAAGCCCCAACTGTTTTTTGGATGTGTTTTTAACGAATAAGGTGTTTTGCAGTGTCCGTTATTTTTTCCGGTTGAGTTATAGGTATCATTAATATTCCTGCTTCTTCGATTTGTTTGCTAATATCACTAAATGCTTCAAATAAAACACCTTGCTTTGTTTCAGGAGGGCGATAAACAAACATGACTTTATCAGGCTTAATAAAACCATAACGATCCAATTGTTGTACTTTACCTAGCCAGGATAAACCGTGCTCAATGAGTTTATTAGAGTCAGGATGGGTGAAATGGATAGGCTTGATAGCAGTTTGTTTTTGTTGGTTTACAAAAGGCAAGCGCACACTGTACCTGTTTTCATCACCTAACATGCCGTCCTTAAAGGTTTCTATCATATTCTGTTCATTCAACAGAGTACGTACTCGTTTTCTCATTTCCTCTTCGTGTTCTTCTTTATGTGCAAAGCTGTGTTGAACATAATGCTCGAATAAGTCTTCAACTGTTTTAGGTAAGTCAATGCTAAATAAAACACGATTTTGACTAAAACGAATAATACCTTCGCGAGGTCGAATCAGTTCGTCATACAAATTGACTGAAACCTTTGGTGGTTGTTTCACCAATTCTTGAATTCGCTCCAGTTCAGCGCGAATAATGTGAATGGTTTCAGTATAAAGCTCTTTTTTCAGTGGCTTAAAGAACTCGGTAATTCGACGGCATTCTTTGGCGCCAAGTAATTTGAACAATAGTTGATTAGAATTTGGTACATAAAGGACTATTCCAATATTGGCAAACTCTCCTGTTTCAACAAAGGGTTGAAAGCAAATAATGCTGTATTTACAAACCTGTCTGTTCATAGTAGTTTTGACCAAATATTACCCTGAACTTCTTCGCCAAGTCGGTTCAAGGTTGTTTCAAAATCAAAGAGTTTCGTTTCCTCGTTATCTTCTTTCCATTCGCTGGGTATTTTACCCCAACACTCTGCCCAACTTTTAAGGCTTTCTTGTAGCTTTGATTCAATACGTTGTTTTTCAAGTGAATCTAATTGATAGCTATTGAATTGTAGCCGAAAGGCATGTGTTTCCCAAAAAAGCTTTAGGTTAAAATCTGGATCAAAAGCTAAATTATGGTCAATTATGTGAAGTTTAGAATAACTACTTTGCCACAATAAATTTGGATTTCCACCCTTATCTGTTAGCACCCGATCTTCATTTTGAATCCAAAGATCAAACAATAAAATATCTCTTTGCAAAGATGGATTTACTTGTTTCAGCATCTCATATTTGAATTCGGTGACTGAATCAATACACTCAGAAGCAAAAACGTAACCCGAGCCCAAACATTCAAGGGCATTTTGACCGTGAGCTTTGGCTAATACTTCATCCAAGTACGCGACTTGAAATGCAGGGATAGGCAAACCAAGTCTATGAGCCAAGCTACCAGCAATAAACTCTTTCATTAAGCCTGAGGCAGTGGCAGCACGACCTTTCACATAATAGTTCTTATTATCAGAAGCTTTGCAAAGGAATGGAGTTGTTCGTCCTTGAACGGCAGGTTCTATGATTTCATAGATTTCTAACATATTCCCTTAAGGAGTCACTTAATCCCGCAACAATTCATTAATCCCAGTTTTGCTGCGCGTCCGTTCATCTACCTGCTTGATTATCACCGCGCAATACAGGCTGTACTTACCGTCGGAAGAAGGCAAGTTGCCGGAGACGACAACCGAGCCAGCGGGGATGCGTCCGTAAGTGACTTCGCCCGTCATACGGTTGTATATTTTAGTGCTTTGGCCAATGTAAACACCCATTGAGATGACACAGCCATCTTCGACTATCACGCCTTCAACAACTTCCGAACGCGCGCCGATGAAGCAATTGTCGCCGATGATGGTAGGGCCTGCTTGCAAAGGTTCCAACACGCCACCGATACCGACACCGCCAGAAAGGTGGACATTTTTGCCGATTTGGGCGCAAGAACCGACCGTCACCCAGGTGTCCACCATCGTGCCGCTGTCCACATACGCGCCGATGTTAACGTAAGAGGGCATTAAGATCGCACCGGGGGCAATATAAGAACCACGACGGGCGACCGCGTTAGGCACGACCCGCACACCAGCATTGGCGAAATCTTCTTCTGAGTAATTAGAATATTTGCATTCGACCTTATCATAATAACGGGTGTTGCCGCCATCCATCAGGCGATTTTCGTTGATGCGGAATGACAGTAGCACAGCTTTTTTCAACCATTGGTTAGTTACCCAATCGCCGTTGATTTTTTCTGCGACACGGGCTTTGCCTGTGTCGAGCAAGGTCAGGGCTTCGTTTACAGCATTGCGGACTTCTGCTGTGGCATTGGTCGGCGTGATGTCAGCACGTTGTTCAAAGGCGTTGTTGATGATGTTTTCTAGTTGAGTCATGTTGTTATTTTCAGGTTAAGGTGTTGATAAAGTTTTTAATTCGATGGGCGGCTTCTATGCAGTCTGCCAAAGGCGCAACCAAGGCAATTCGTACGTGGTTTTGACCGGGGTTGATGCCATCGAATTCACGCGACAAGTAACTGCCAGGCAATACTGTGATATTTTCCTGGGCAAAAAGCTGTTGGGCAAATTCAGTGTCGGCAGTTGCTCCAGGCAACTTGCCGCACTTCCTCCATCCTTGGAGGTCGTCAAAAAACTCCCTCAATCCCCCTTTTTCAAAGGGGGAAGCCGTAGGCAAGGGGATTTTCAACCACACATAAAAACTGGCTGCGGGTTTTTGAATGTCGCAAACGTCGCTCAGAATATCGATAAAAGCAGCAAATTTGGCGCGGTACAATTCACGGTTTTCGATGACGTGGACTTCATCCTGCCAAGCAAGGATACTGGCTTGTTGCGTGGGCAAAGGCATGGCGCAACCTTGGTAAGTACGGTATTGGAAATAAGATTGTAAAACTTCCGAATCACCTGCAACAAAGCCGGAACGCAAGCCCGGTGCATTAGACCGCTTGGATAAGCTATGGAAAACTAGGCAACGCTTGAATGCCGTGTTACCCATTGCGTAAGCAGTTTGCAGTAACCCTACAGGCGGATTGTTCTCGTCATCATAAAGCTCGCTATAACATTCATCCGAAGCAATCACGAAATCATATTTTTCCGCCAGATGGATCAACTTCTCCTGACTAGCTTGCGACATCACTGCACCGCTGGGGTTGCCCGGCGAGCAGATATAAATCACACAACAGCGTTGCCAGATGCTTTCGGGTACGGAATCAAAATCCGGCAAATAGCCCGAAGATTCGG
>JABFSV010000451.1 GCA_013140405.1 Methyloglobulus sp.
AAACCCCTGCCCTTTGCCGTTGACGGCTTCAAGCAAAATGGATTCGATGCCGGACTTGGTGAACGAGCCAAGGAATTCCCTGTCGATCAGGAAATGTCCGCTCAGGTTTATATTTAGCTGATTGACTGCCTCGCTTGCGCCCTTAGCCCAGGTTTTGGTGCTGATGGGTACGGACTTCTCATGCTCGGCTAGAAAATGCCTGACCAGGCGTTGATTGAATGCCTTGATTTCTTGGGTATCCAGCGTGGACAAGCGCTTTAGAAACCGATCCAACTCCAGGGTGACAGGCGCATTTTTCCTGATCGAATCAGGCCATAAATCGTCAACAAAACTGGATTTCACAAAACGTAACAGGGTAAACGTGTTCAGGCACAACATTAACCGCTGGTTTTCTGCCACGGTTTTTGCCGCCAAATCACGGTAGAATGTTTCGATTTTCTCGGTGACCTTGCCTGGTATCATTGCCGCGCTTGCGCCCGTCCCTTCATTGCTTGGTTTCTTGGTGTCGCCGCTGGCAAGTGTTCCTTTTTTATCGGTAGCCGTTGTTTTGTTGGCTGGTTTTCCGGTTGTGGTTGCGGGTCCTGGTTTTATGGAAGCCTGATAAGTTGCAACCTTCTCTTTGTGGCACTCCAGGTTGAAGCAGCAGTCTTCGGTTATCTTTCCAAGCTGGTCTGGTGACGTGTTCAACAATGCTCCAAAATGGGCGCATTGGCGGCATCCTTGCTCGAATTGGGCCTTGCCTACGCCGTTCTGCCCAAGCTGGCAGTTGATGGCGTAACTGCCTTTGGTGCGTTCCGTGTCGAGGAATACGACCGCGTATTGTTCGGATAGCCCGACCTTCTTGATTTCGATTGCCGCCTTGGTCTTGGCCCCATAACAGTCATGGTTGGCGCACTTTCCGCCCTCTATATGGTCATCGAACACGCTGGCTTGCAGCATTGAGTTATGGGGGCAGGTTTGGCATTCGGTCTTGTCGAAACAGGCTTTCGATAAGTCCAGCGAAAACAGTGCCAGTTTGCCCTTGAGGTCACTGACTGAGAAGCCTTCCGCAATAATTTTAGCCAATGTGTTCACCTGGAAATCAGTAGGCAACTGAGACAGCAGTTCGGCATGTCCGAGTTTGATCTTCCGCTCTGTCAACGCATCAAGCACCGCTTGGTCGGCATGGAGCAACAGCATCCTGGAATCGAACTTCGATTGGCTCCATCCGAGCAACCGGATTGCTTCCTGGCGGTCGTTTCCGCAGCCCATCAGTACGTCACGGGCGGATTGGGCTTCTTCCGCTGGCGTTATGTTGGCCCGTTGTGCGTTCTCGATGATGGCAATGACCATTGCAGACGCTTCACCCAGTTCCCGCACCATCACGGGTACATGCGATAATCCTGCATCTTTAGCTGCCCTAAATCGCCTCTCTCCGCAGACTACCCAAAAACCGCCAGTTCCCTTTGTGACTGGACGAACGACAATAGGTTGGACAATGCCGTTTTCTTTGATCGAGCCGACCAACTCCAGGTGTTCTGTGGGGTCAAAATATTTTCTAGGGTTAAACCCTTCCTTGACGAAAATATCGCCAATGGGCAGGTTATCGGAATAACCGTTTTGCTTGGTTTGATTTGTTTCCATAAGATCTCCTGATTGTAGTGCCAGTTTCTAAATTGCTTTAAATTCTGGCGGTTGTTGACAAAACACTCAGGATTACGATCTCATGGGGTGATGGATATGCAAGGGGGTTTTTGCGTCTTTTTGAATAAAAGTTAGCACCAGCAAAAGCGGCTTCCATCGCAATACCATTGAGGCTACTTGTGTCCTTAACGGACGATACGAACCAATTCCTTGCCTGTGTCCCTTCAAGAAATTACTGGCGACATCTCCAGGTATTTCTAGCCAATTTAAGATTAGATCGTAAGGGGAAATCCCTGTATTACACAGGGTTCTCCTATACGCTGTTCTTCATTGTGCAACCGGAATTCCCACTCATCCTGGACAGGGAAAAATAGTTGGACAGAAGGATTTATGGATATGTACCCACTCAATCTTCACCGTTTTATGGCAACAGGATCGGTTTCCAGGAACAACAAGGGCGGGAATCTTTTTAGCGCTCAAGGCCATGCTGGATACCAACACGGTATTTTATGTGATTAAAGCCCATCCGATTGAGGTATTACAGATGGTTATGCGGTGCCGATGCTATTTTGTGTGTTCCTTCTGGCGCTTCAAAGGCTTCCATGCCAAAAAACAAAAAATGGAACATCGTGGTGATGGTTGACAACATTGTCTTTACCGACCCAGGTGAGAGTTGGCATGGACGATTATTTCCTTAAGTTAAACTCGAATTGGCAATGAAACTTGAGGCTGAATAGGCATCAAAATGGATTGGTAGCTTCGCAAAATTTCGTTGTACAGGTCTTCGTACTTAGGAGCTTCCACAGTAATCACCAAGGCATACTTGATTTTGTCAGCCCTTGTTGTTGCTGCGCCAGATTCCCTGGCATTGTAATGAATATCGAATACTGGCGCATTTAGCGACGATCCCAACATGCTTTTTTCTTGATGCAACACAGTTTCCCATTTGCCCATGTCTGCTCGCCTTTCTTCCTCCGTGGCATACTTTTTCATATCGAAAAAACCTT
>JABFSV010000123.1 GCA_013140405.1 Methyloglobulus sp.
GTAAAATTGATCCTTGGTTTTTGGCGCAAGTGCAGGATTTGGTGATAACGGAACAATCCTTATCCACAAAAACCTTGTCGACTTTGAAAGAAGGCGAACTTTACAAGCTAAAACGTAAAGGCTTTTCCGATATACGTCTGGCAAAATTACTGGATACCTCTGAATCTGAAATACGTAACGTACGTCATAAGCAAAATATCCGGCCAGTTTATAAGCGAATTGATTCCTGTGCGGCGGAATTCTCTTCCGACACGGCCTATCTGTATTCCACTTACGAGGAAGAATGCGAAGCGCGGGTTACTGACAAGGAAAAAATCATTATCTTAGGTGGCGGCCCGAATCGTATAGGGCAGGGCATCGAGTTCGATTACTGCTGCGTCCATGCGGCATTGGCATTGCGTGAAGATGGCTATGAAACCATCATGATTAACTGCAATCCCGAAACCGTGTCCACCGATTTTGATACCTCAGACCGTTTGTATTTTGAATCATTAACGTTGGAAGATGTGCTGGAAATCGTGCATCTGGAAAAGCCAAAAGGCGTAATTGTGCAATACGGTGGGCAAACACCATTGAAACTGGCGCGTGCTTTGGAAGCGGCAGGTGTGCCGATTATAGGCACTTCGCCAGATTCGATAGATCTAGCCGAAGACCGTGAGCGTTTCCAGAAATTGTTGGAACGGCTTGGTTTGAAACAACCGCCTAATGCCACTGCACGTTCGGTTGAACAGGCTATTAATGCCGCAAAGGAACTCGGTTATCCTTTGGTCGTGCGTCCGTCTTACGTATTAGGCGGTAGGGCAATGGAAATCGTCGTCAATGAAGAAGGCTTACAGAGGTACATGAAAGAAGCGGTGAGCGTATCGAATGATTCACCCGTTTTACTAGACCGCTTTCTTGATGATGCCGTTGAAATGGATGTTGATGCTATTTATGATGGCGAACGAATTCTGATTGGTGGCTTGATGGAGCACATCGAACAAGCGGGTGTGCATTCAGGTGATTCTGCATGTTCTCTGCCGCCTTATGAACTGGCGCAGGATCTACAAGACCAATTGCGTGAGCAAGTAGGACGGATGGCAGAAGCCTTAGGCGTAAGGGGGTTGATGAATGTCCAGTTTGCCATCCAAGGCCAAGATATTTATGTGCTGGAAGTCAATCCCAGGGCATCGCGCACGGCTCCCTTTGTGTCCAAGGCAACTGGGTATCCGTTGGCGAAAATTGCCGCCCGTTGTATGGTGGGTAAAACACTGGCACAACAAGGCATCACTAAGGAACGTATACCTAACTATTATTCCGTCAAAGAAGCGGTATTCCCCTTCGTCAAATTCCCTGGTGTTGACCCCTTGCTGGGGCCGGAAATGAAATCGACGGGCGAGGTCATGGGCATAGGAAAAACCTTTGGCGAGGCATTTGCAAAATCGCAACGGGCGACAGGTATTAACTTGAATGCAAGCGGTAAGGTATTGATAAGTATAAGGGATAAGGATAAAGCCAAAGCACCGGAGATTGCCAGAATGCTGGTCAGCAAAAATTACCAGATAGTTGCCACAGGCGGCACGGCGAGATTCCTGCAGCAAGAAGGCATTCCTTGTGAAGTGGTTTATAAGGTCAACGAAGGTCGCCCCAATACTGTTGATATGATTAAAAATGACCAAATCCAACTAATCATCAATACCACCGAAGGCAAAAAAGCCATTTCGGATTCGTTCACCATGCGTCGGGAAGCATTACAACATCGCGTGACTTATTACACCACAATGGCAGGAGCGAAAGCGGCCTGTTACGCCTTGGGTGAATTGGAGGCGGGTGATGTAAACTGTTTGCAGGATTTGCATAACAACCTGAATTGAAAAGCCAAAATATTGGAGCAGTCAACATAATGAATAAAGTACCATTGACCGTAAAAGGCGCAGAAAAATTGCGGGCAGAATTAGAGGAATTAAAATCCGTTGTTCGTCCTCGAATTATTAATGCAATTGCCACCGCAAGAGCACACGGCGACTTGAAAGAAAATGCCGAATACCATGCGGCGAAGGAGCAGCAAAGTTTTGCCGAAGGGCGCATTAACGAAATTGAAGGCAAACTTTCCAACGCGCAGATTATTGACGTTACCAAGGTTGATGCGAATGGCACAGTTGTGTTCGGGGCAACGGTCGAAATTGAAGATGTTGAGTCTGAGAAACGTGTTGTTTATCAAATTGTTGGCGAAGACGAAGCCAGCATTAAAGAAGGCCGGATTTCGATTGGCTCGCCGATTGCCCGGGCGCTCATCGGGAAACAAGTTGAGGATGTCGTTACTGTTAAAGCACCAGGTGGCAATGTCGATTATGAGATCATTTCGATAGAGTATGTTTGATACAGGTTCAAGGTGCAGGGTACAAGGTTCAAAACAGCATTTACTTCTTTGGGTTTAGTCGGTAAATGACGGTGATTTGGCCGATGCTTTGAATTAAGGTTGCCCCTGTCGCAGTGCAAATTTTTTCGCTAATTTGGTTTCTTTCGTCCCGTTCGGCGCGGACTTTTACTTTAATCAGTTCATGCGTATTGAGAGCGATTTCTGTTTCTGCCAACACAGCATCCGTTAGCCCAGCCTGTCCAATAATAATCACTGGTTTTAAGCCGTGGGCTTGTGCCTTTAGTTTTTTCTTGCTTGCCGCATCCATGATGTTAACCTTAAATAAACCGCGGATTTTACACTAAAAAATAAATGAGCCGAAGTAAAAGCAGTAGCCGCTGGATGCAGGAACATTTCGACGACGAATATGTCAAAATGGCTCAGGTGCAGGGCTATCGGTCACGGGCGGTTTTTAAGCTCAAGGAAATTCAGGAAAAAGACAAATTCATCAAGCCCGGCATGAATGTCGTTGATTTAGGGGCGGCACCCGGTGGCTGGTCGCAGTTTGCTCGACCCCTATTAGGCAAAAAGAGCAAGCTCATCGCCTTGGATATTTTACCTATGGAATCTATTGAAGGGGTTACGTTTATCCAGGGCGATTTTCGTGAAAATGCTGTTTTGGATGAACTGACTACCGTCCTTGATTCCGCCCCTGTGGATATAGTCCTTTCCGATATGGCCCCTAACATGAGTGGCAGCAAAGGCATAGACCAGCCCAATGCCATATATCTCGCTGAATTGGCCCTGGATACGGCAAAAGCCGTGTTAGTAAAAAGAGGCTCTTTTTTGGTCAAGGTCTTCCAAGGCGAGGGTTTTGAGGCTTATCACCGCGATGTACAACAACATTTCGACAAAGTTGTCATTAGAAAGCCAAAAGCGTCAAGACCGAGAAGCAACGAAGTTTATATTTTGGCTTTAGGCTTTAAATAAGTGTCATTTGACCCCATAACGAGCATGAAACTTATGTGAACGTAAAAGTAAATATTGTAGGACAGTCAGGGTATCCGTATCCTGATATAATTGAAGCTGTTTTTAACCGAGCCGTAAAGGTCTGGGGTGTGTAGTGAATGACATGATGAAAAATATTATCCTGTGGGTTGTTATCGCAGTGGTGTTGATGTCCGTTTTTAACAACTTCGGATCGCAGGGCGATAAGGGTGATACAACTGCACTCTCCTATTCCCAATTCATAGAAGCGGTAAAAGCTGGGCAAGTACAACAAGTCACGATAGACGAGCATATCGTCAAAGGCAAATTGCAGGCTGGGCAATTATTCAGGACTTACGCGCCAAGCGATGCCCATATGGTTGACGATTTACTCGCCAATGGCGTTGACATTAAAGCTGTTCCGCCTGAACAGCCATCTATGTTGATGCAATTGTTGGTCTCCTTTGGCCCAATGCTGCTTTTAATAGCTGTCTGGGTGTTCTTTATGCGGCAAATGCAAGGCGGCGGCGCGGGTGGACGCGGTGCGATGAGCTTTGGCAAAAGTAAAGCGCGCATGCTGGAACAGGATCAGATCAAAGTCACTTTTGCCGATGTTGCAGGTTGCGATGAAGCCAAAGAAGAAGTCGTAGAAATGGTCGATTTCCTTAGGGATCCAGCCAAATATCAAAAATTGGGTGGAAAAATCCCTCGCGGCGCATTAATGATAGGCCCTCCTGGAACGGGTAAAACCTTGCTTGCCAGGGCGATTGCCGGTGAAGCCAAAGTCCCATTCTTTACCATTTCCGGTTCAGATTTTGTGGAGATGTTTGTCGGTGTTGGCGCTTCCCGTGTCAGGGATATGTTCGAACAGGCAAAAAAACACGCACCTTGCATCATCTTTATTGACGAAATTGATGCCGTCGGCCGTCAACGTGGCGCTGGCTTAGGCGGCGGCAATGATGAGCGTGAGCAAACCTTGAACCAATTACTGGTCGAGATGGATGGTTTTGAAGGCAATGAAGGCATTATCGTAATTGCCGCAACCAACCGCCCTGATGTACTTGATAAGGCTTTATTGCGCCCAGGCCGTTTTGACCGCCAGGTCACAGTCGGCTTGCCCGATGTCAAAGGCAGGGAGCAGATCCTCAATGTCCACATGAAAAAAGTGCCTGCTGCACCAGATGTTGAAGTTAAGTACATCGCCCAAGGTACACCAGGATTTTCTGGGGCTGACCTGGCCAATTTGATAAACGAAGCGGCTTTGTTTGCTGCACGACTTAACAAACGCCTGGTTAGCATGTCTGACCTTGAAAAAGCCAAAGATAAGTTAATTATGGGGACGGAAAGGCACTCCATGGTGATGGACGAAAAAGAAAAGCGAATGACAGCCTATCACGAAGCGGGCCATGCCATCGTTGGGCGCATTGTCCCAGAACATGATCCTGTTTATAAAGTCAGCATTATGCCCAGAGGACGTGCATTGGGTGTCACCATGTTTTTGCCGGAGCGCGACCAATACAGTGCCAGTAAACAAAAATTGGACAGTATGATTTCGAGTCTTTATGGTGGTCGTGTTGCTGAAGAATTGATTTTCGGCTGGGAGCAAGTGAGTACGGGCGCTTCAAATGATATAGAGCGTGCGACCGAACTGGCCAGGAACATGGTGACCAAGTGGGGCTTGTCCCAACGTTTAGGGCCATTAGCGTATAGCGAAGAAGAAGGCGAGGTTTTTCTAGGTCGTTCCGTAACGCAACACAAGACGGTTGCAGAAGAAACCTCCCATACCATTGATGAAGAAATACGGTGTATTATCGACAGGAATTATGAACGAGCTGTAAATATTCTGAAAGAAAATACGGATATTCTTCATTCGATGTCCGCAGCCTTGATGAAATATGAGACTATCGACAAATTTCAAATCGAAGATTTGATGCAACGGAGACCGGTAAAGGCTCCAGCAGGGTGGGATGATCTGCCGCCTCGTGGTGGATCTGAAGTTGAAGTTGGCACTGAAAAAAAGGATGATATTAAGACCGAGAAACCCATTGGTGGGGCAGCCGAACAGAATTAACGGCTGGGGCTGATAGGACAATAAAAAGGAGAGCTGAATAAGCTCTCCTTTTTCTTATGTATTTGAACCACTTAATAAATAAACTGAAATTGCATGGCAAAAAAGTATTTTGGCACAGATGGTATCAGGGGTAAAGTTGGCGAGCATCCAATAACAGCGGATTTTTTTTTAAAGCTGGGTTGGGCGGCAGGGCGGGTGTTTGCCAATGAAGGCCATGGTTTTGTTTTAGTTGGCAAAGATACCCGCATTTCTGGCTATATGTTTGAATCGGCCCTAGAAGCCGGTTTAACCGCTGCTGGCGTTGATACCCGCTTGCTTGGCCCGATGCCAACGCCAGGTGTCGCTTACCTGACCCGAACGTTAAGGGCGCAGGCTGGCATTGTTATCAGCGCTTCCCACAATCCTTATTACGACAATGGTGTTAAGTTTTTCTCCGTTCATGGCACTAAACTACCTGACGAAATAGAGAAAGAAATCGAACACTATATCGACACCCCCATGACTACCGTGGAATCTTCTGGCTTAGGCAAAGCCAAACGAATCAGTGATGCGGCAGGACGATATATTGAATTTTGTAAGGCCAGCGTACCAACCCGTTTGGATTTTGACGGCTTGCGGATTGTTGTCGATTGCGCCCATGGCGCGACTTATCACATTGCGCCGCACGTATTCAGTGAAATTGGTGCAGAAGTTGTATCCATAGGCACCGAACCCAATGGCCTCAATATAAACGAGGAATACGGCGCAACCAGCCCACAAAAACTGGCAGAAACCGTCTTGGCCTACCGGGCAGACCTGGGTATTGCCTTAGATGGTGACGGCGACCGTTTAATCATGGTCGACCATAAAGGCGAAATCGTGGATGGCGATGAATTAATCTATATTATCGCCAAGTCCAGATTGGGGGCCAATGAGCTTAGTAGTCCAGTCATCGGCACATTAATGTCCAATTTGGGTATGGAACATGCCTTAAAGCAATTAGGGATAAGCCTTCTAAGGGCAAAAGTTGGGGATCGCTATGTCATGGAATTGCTAGTCGAGAACAAAGGCATATTAGGCGGAGAAGGTTCTGGACATATTATTTGTCTGGATAAGACAACAACTGGTGACGGCATTATCGCTGCACTGCAAATAATCGCAGAAATGCAGCATAGCGGTAAGAATTTGCACGAACTAAAGTCAGGAATGACCAAATATCCCCAGGTTTTGCTGAATATCAAGACAAAAACAAAACCAGACCTTGATGGCAATGAAACTATCCAAAAAGCAGTAAAAGACGTTGAAAAAAAGCTGGGCACTAGCGGTCGGGTATTGCTGCGGGCATCTGGAACAGAGCCGTTGATACGCGTAATGGTTGAAGGCCAACATGAAGATAAAGTCACCGAATACGCAAATCAGTTAGCCGATCAAGTCACTAAAGCAATGGGGGCTTGAATTGACGGGTATTAAACTATATTATAAGCGGTTTGATTGTTTTGGGGAATAACGATGCGTCGCTCGCTGGTGTTAGGAAATTGGAAAATGAACGGAACGCGCAGCAGTGCGGAATCGTTGGCAAAAGGTATCATCGCTGGTTTGGATTCGGATATTGCTGATATTGCTATCTGTGTTCCTTATGTATATCTGTCCGACATCGGTCAAATCGCCCAAAATACCCGTTTGGGATTAGGCGCACAAAATGTTGCGGACAAGGCATCTGGTGCGTTTACTGGGGAAATTTCAGCCACCATGCTCAAAGAATTTGGCTGTAAATACGCTCTCGTAGGCCATTCCGAACGGCGCACCTTTTATGGCGATACCGACCAATCCGTAGCCGCACGTTTTTGCCAAGCCCAAGAGCAGGGAGTCATTCCGGTTTTATGTATTGGCGAAACCCTAGGGCAACGTGAGCAAGAGCAAACCTTTGAAGTCATTACCACCCAGCTTGATGCTGTAGTGAACTTAGCCGGAATAGCTGCATTCAATAATGCCGTGATTGCTTATGAGCCGGTTTGGGCGATAGGTACTGGACTTACAGCTACCGATGAACAGGCTCAAGAAGCCCATCAATTCATCAGGAATTATCTTGCCGCCAAAGACCAGACCGTAGCTGAAAAAATACAAATTTTATACGGTGGCAGCGCCAAACCAGACAATGCAAAAGGTTTGTTTGCCATGCCAGATATTGATGGCGGATTAATTGGCGGGGCCTCTCTTGATGCAGAGTCCTTTTTGAAGATTTATCACTCGGTTTAAAGTCGTACAACTACTTATGTATCAAGTAATTATCGTAATTCACATACTATTGGGCTTAAGTATCATAGGTTTGATACTAATGCAGCAAGGCAAAGGCGCTGATGCTGGCGCAACTTTTGGCGGCGGCGCTTCAGGCTCGGTATTTGGAGCGCAAGGCGCGGCCTCATTTTTGTCCCGAACGACTGCAATTTTGGCAACCCTATTTTTCATCACCAGCTTAGGGCTAGCCTGGATAAATGGAAACAAAACAGGTGCGGCTGTCGATTTTATGGGTACGCCAGCGGTAGAAAAAGAAATTCCGGACTTAGGGTTGCCTGATGTAAACGGCGCAAACACCAAAGAAGCTCTACCTGCTCCATTACCTGAAAGCAAAGAAGCCGTAGTACCCGAACCTGTTGTAGCGCCACCAGTTAGCGTTGCACCACCTGAGCCAGCACCAAATCCTGTTTTGGAACAAACCGCCGCACCTAAGGCAGAAGATGTAAAAGTTGTTGAAGAACAGGACACAGAGCTAAAATCGGAAGAACCTCCGAAAAAACATCATACAAAAAAGCAGCATACTAAAAAGAAATAATCAATTAATTGAATATGCCGATGTGGTGAAATTGGTAGACACGCCATCTTGAGGGGGTGGTGACGCAAGTCGTGCCGGTTCAAATCCGGCCATCGGTACCAATACAGTTTATAGCATCATGTGTAACGGTGCGTAAATGTGACTCAATAGCCTGTGTTTACGGGCTTTTTTGTTTTTATGATTTACCGTTTTTGTGTAACGGTGTACCATGATATGTAGTTAAACTGCATCGGAATTGCATCATGGCTACTTTTTTAAAACGTGGAAAATCATGGTTTGTTCAGGTTCGTAAGAAAGGCATTACAAAATGCTCAACTTGGCCGACCAAAGCTCAGGCTCAAGCGTGGGCTACCAAAACAGAAGCAGAAATCTTGTATGGCGAAAAGTCATCGCTGCCTGAAAAAACTCTGCTTGATGCAATGGAGCGATATGAAAAAGAAGTAACCCCGAAAAAACGGAGCGCCCGCTGGGAAATTATTCGATTTAATGTTTGGAAAAAATTGCCAATATCCAACTTATTAATCCAGGAGGCGACGACACCGGTCTTGGCGAAATGGCGAGATACCAGGCTCTCTGAAGTTTCGT
>JABFSV010000319.1 GCA_013140405.1 Methyloglobulus sp.
TCAACAAACGGCGCATAACTGCCTCCTAATTAATAGAGAGCGTATTAACTAATAAATTTTGTGAATTGATAAGCGTGAAAGGCACTGAAAAAAACACACCTTTTAAAAAAGTTGAAGCCAAAAAAAAACCGAACACTGAAAAAATCAGGTTCGGTTTTGGTGTTGAGCGCAGGTCAATCAAATGGCAGTACGCTTCTTTTTTTGATTAAGTGAATTGAGCGCCAAAATCAATGTATCACAGTATGGGCCTTCTATTTTAACAGGTCTATTCAACCGCAGTGAGCGAGCAGAACTTCCAAGTCTTTGCCGGAAGCAGTGATTGCTCTTGAATTGAGATCTAAGCCAATTCAGGTATTTGACATCATTGCCATCCCATCCTTGGAGTGGTGAAAATGTCTGGGAAGGTGCGCCGGGTGTTGTATCCAGACGCCACGCGTCAAAAACAAACAAACTCATAACACAACCTCCCCTTTCAGAAACAAGACCGAACAAACGCATTCGGGCCTTGCTGATTCAGGACATCCAGCCAGTCAACGCTTTTACTGTTAACAGGTATTGGCCCTTTAGGTTCACAAATCACCGCTTCAACGCCCTGAGCTTTTGCAAGCTCTGCGAGCTTTGTCGCGGCCAATGACCCGGCACATGAACGATCCAGATCAGACCATATCATGAGCTTTTCAACGCCAGCGGGAATGACGAATTGACTCATCATCGTGGCGCTGATCAACGGCCATGTCACCATGCCTGTCGCTTCAATAACAGCCAAAGCCGTCTCGATGCCTTCAGTCACGCACAACACGCGACCAGGATTTCCTAAGCGAATAGCAGAACCGACCACAAGTTTATTGTACGGTGTCGGCATCATTTTCTTAGGTGAATCCACCAGCGCTTTACGTCCCTTTGGCGTCAGAAACGTGCGATGAATGGTGATGGCTTCGTTGCCTTTTTCGATCAATGCAAGCATGGCCGGATAATGACCAATCAACTTACCGTCTTCATTCCGGTACTGCATCTTGGAATGAAAGCGGATTGAAGGCCAATTAGGGAGCCAACCATCCAAGCCGCGAGATTGCAAGTAAAGCCTTACAGGTTCGGCGTCTGGGTGATGAACCGATTTGGATTCCAGCCACACAGTACGAAGAATCGCTTTTAGTCTGCCATCGTCCGTGGTGGACTTTGACTTCGTAAAAACCGGTTTCCGTATAACAACGGGTTTTTGATCCGCAGCATTTGTCGATAACCCAAGCACATTGGCAACAGCCGTTAATGCATCAGGAAAACTCCAACCTCTAAGCCACATCAATAACGAAAAACCATCCGGTTTGGCGCCGCAGGAATTACAAATACCTCCACCTGAAATGTCGGCATCACGAAACAATTTAAAACCATCTTTTCCACCATGAACAGGACAAGCAATGTGCTTGCCGGGTTTTGAGATAGCTCGTTCAAGCTCGGGTGCCAGGAAGTCCAGGACGGACAGCCAGGAACCACGAACTGCATTTCTGACCACGACAGATTCAAGCGCCTGAGTGTTCATACGGTCACCTCATCGACAATGGCAACGGTCTTGATAATATTGATGTAAAACATGGTTTTTGTCCTGGTAATGTCCCGACAACCGAGACTTTCTTGATACCCCTCCCTGGAAGGATCAAGAAAGTCCCGGAAGGCGGGATGGAAAATCCACCCGAGAGAAAACGCTTGACCCATAGGGAGATGTTTTCTCCCAAGTGGGTAGATAAATTAAATCAAATGATGCTTTTGCAATTGAGCACGCACACAATCCTCAATTGAGAGTATTGTGCAGGCATATTGCTCCATAATTCGGTCTAATAGTTTGTCCTCAAGAACAACACCGAATTGCTCTAAAGCAATCCGTTCTGCCTGCTTTTGAGGCAGAGTGTTATTCAAAAGACTTTCGTAATAATCTACGGCAGCATCGAGTTCTTCCTCAGAAACTTCATCGGCTTTATTCAACATAAAACCTCCTAAGCAGCATGAGCTACAAGTTTTTTAACTTGAACAGGACGATGTTCGGTAATTTCAACAACGTCATAATCATCAAGAAGCGCAATGAAATTGCTGCGAATAGCATCGCAGGCCGCATCAAAGGCGAAAACAAGATCAACACGATCGCGAAGACTTTCCATTGACCAGTCTTCGGCATCAAAGTCCTCACACTGATCAATGCTTCTGCTTGCCACCATCAATCGTGACGGTGGAACACTGAAATTGCGCCGAGGATTTCCACAAACACCGCAAGCATCAGATGCTGAAGAATCTTTTAATTCAGTTTTGAGCCGGTTAATCAGCAACAATTTCTTGTCGTCTGAAATGGTCAAAGTCTGAATTGCAGGTTGACCCAGGTAAACGCCAGGAAGCCAAGAATTCTGGCTTCTGAGTATTTCCCGAGCAATGACTTCTTCGTTCTCGTCCTGGTATGTAACCGGCGGCACTTTTTTGAAGTTCCGTTGACCACAGGTGGGACAGTAGCTGAGATGCCCGGTGAGTTCCAGGTGAGATTCATGCAAAACCAGATAACCGCCAGAACGCCCATTCGAACAAAGGGTGTAGCGATGACCCTGGTCATACGTAAAGTCGTCAATAGGGCCTCTAATTTCTTCCCAGAAATCAGTATCCAGCATCTTATAAGCCTTATCTTCCTGTTCAGACAACAATCCAAGACGATGAATCTTGATATTGTTAGCATAGGACGTTAGACGATTCCAGGAACTCATGGTGTTGTAGCGGTAATGGCCTTGTAAAAAATCCACCATGGCAGAACGGCTGCGACGGTCAACTTTCTTTTGAAAAAATGGTGTCATGATTTTTCTCCTGCCTTGAAAAGTAAAAAGCGGGAAAAATCAGTTGTCCCAGTGGGAAAATGACAATCCCGCTGGGTAAAGTAAAGTAAGACTATTTAGTCAATTGAAAATCTGTAAGAACCGGTTTCATTGTGATCAAATCCAGTAGTAAAATCATCTTCTACAAGACGTAAGACTTCCTTTAGAGCATCTTGCAAATCATCAGATTCCTGGCCTTCTATCTGGGCACTGAGTTTCAGGCTGAATGAAGAGGCTTCTGAAGAATTAACGATTGCTTCCAATCGTATGGCTTCAGATTTCGCCTGATCAATAGCTTTGCTCAGATCGAAATAACAAATTCCTAAATCAGGCCAGTCTAAAGATTCATCCCAAATCTCTTTGCCTTCATCCGATACATCAATAGCGCTCAGCTGAAGTGTTTGTTGAATTTCTAACGACGTTTTGTAAACATTGATCAATGCGCGTAAAGAATCAGTTGTTAAGGTGATAGTGCTCATAGTGTTTTCCTTAAAAAATAAAAAACAGGGAAACACTGATATCCGCGACGGGAAAAGTGTTTCCCGGTCGGGTTAAATGAAAAGAATGAATTAAGCAGTGGTTACCGAAGCAACACTACCAGAATCATTCAGGATAATAACAAACGACTTGCCGTACAACGAAGGGCAGCCTGAAAAGCCAGGCAATAAACGCTTCATCGCATCAGCAGGATCACTTGATGTATTCGCGACAACGAACGATTCAAATGCGTACATATCCGATTCATGCGTCGACTCTTGAAAGTCTTCATACTCGGATCTGTAACTTGAGATCTGTTTCAGGACATAACCTGAAGCATCGTTCTTTGGAAGAATGACTTGATCTTCATTTTCCTGTCCTTGGTAGAAAGCATCGCCGGCAATTTCAACAAAATCATTGCCGATCTTTATCCGGTATGAGTCACAAAAACGCACATAAATCGATATCCAATCGCCTTCGAAAAAAGCGCCATGCGTTTCATTGACCAGTTCAATCGTCAGTTCTTCATCATCAAGATTCCGAATCATAGAATGGATCCAGTGACCGTTATCAAGTCCACCTTGATAGATCAAAGCATTACGTTCCCGTGCAAACATGTAACGAGCAGCTCCGATTTCTTGTATGTCATCATCGATATCAACAACTTCACGGGCTTCAACTTCTGAACGGGTCAGAGACATGTTGAGCCTAGAAGTGAATGTGCCGTAAGCATCAGTGTCGCAGTTTGGGTAATCGTCGAACTCATGCAAAGCTTGCATAGGAACGGCAGGTACATCATTGAGTAAACTCAATAATCCCCAGTGCTTCATTATTTCGTAAAAAAGCACAAATTCCTCGACGGAAACTGTGGCTTTGAGAAAAAAAAGACTTTTCTCAATTTCCTTCGTTAAAACAGACTTAACGAGTTTTACAACATCTGCCTCATCGATAAGTTTGTCTCGATCCGGTAAACGTGCATAAAAGCGCGAAGAATCAAGATGAATGATGTGCCGATTACGCGACCCATAAGAATGCGAACGATAAATAGGCAAGCCTTGCAGGTACACGTCAAACTCGTCACTCATGCCAAGAGGCTCATCAATACCCGACAAGTAAATAGCGCCAATTTCTGTCTCGACAAAGCGAAGACCGGAATCAAGCGCATACTGTCTATCAAGAAATAAGTCGTTGAGTGACACAGGAATTGGAAAACCGCGCGAAAGGCGATTAAGCGTATCCTGAACGTCCTTCAACTCAAGATCAACGCCAAGCATAGTGATGGAGGTTATGCCATTCCAGTCAGTAACAGGTGTTACGGTGACGGGTTTGAACGACAGAACATCGTCGGTATCGACTGAAATGCGACCGCTCTTACTGACAACAGTCAGGTGACGGCAGGCAAACAATGCGGATAAGAAACCGATGCCAAATGGGTGCTCTTGAGCAACCACATCAGCATCCCAACCGGATTCAGCGACAGTAAGCAAGGTTTCAATAGAATCGATACCGCAACCATCATCGGTTACCCGAAGAATTTTGGTTTCCGGTGCAAACTCAAAAACAACTTGAGTCGCATTGGCACGTCTGGCGTTTTGCATTAACTCGCCAAGCACCGTGGTTTTATTGGTAAAGCTGAATTTCAAGCTTTTAACCAGGTTAGCCTGGTTTACTTTCATTGCTACAGTTTTCATGGGTTTATCTCCTAGTTCATTAAAAAAACCGGGAGACAAAACATTCCCACTGGGAAGTTAAGTTCCCGGAGGGTTGTAAAAAGTGAGTGATCGCTTACCATCGTTAAAAACAAACATGGGGCGAGTCAATGAACAAAGCAGATGCTCTAATGAACAACGCTTATTTTTCCGTAAACAGCGAAGGACAATTGACCTTCACTGAACAGGGAATTGCAGAATACCGAAGTTATTTCGGCAAGGCCGGTGTCGATATTCGAAACATCAAGTCTCTGGAGGATTTCCGGAGAGCGAGACGTGCGGCATCAGACTTTTTTGATAATCGCCTGGTGGAGAAAGTCAAAAAAGGCGAGAAAACGCTGGAAAGATGGCTTCTTATCGCAATTGCCGAAGGCAACGAAGAAGAAACTCAACGTCTTGAGCGATTATTAGATGCCAGAGAAAAGGGCATACAGGTGATTTAGGCAGGTATATCTCTTCTTGCATCCAGTTCTAAACAAATTTCCTTAGTCATCCAATTGGCTTCGGCTATCGTCGAAGATTCCTTGAGCTTAAGAATAAGGTTGTGCAGCTGAATCAGCTTGGCTTCCAGTACAAGATTAGTTGCGCTGTTAGCAAAGCGGAAAAATGACTTGCGATCATCTTTGTTCATGGTGTTTTCCTTGGTTAAAGCCAGAGAAAACACACGTTTCCCAAAGGGAAAAGTGAATTTCCCTGGTGGGTTAAAAAATAAATATCACGGCCAAGCCGCTTCATAAGAATTACGCCGGAGCGCTTCATTGATTCCTTATTTAAAGTGCTGAACTGGCACTGCTCTTGAGTTCTCTTAGAGAACTACAAAAAATCGTCTTTCCACAATACTTAAACCAAGCACTCTGGAAAGACGGTAAAGGCATTATGCCAATTACCGTCAAAATAGTAAGATCAAAAGACGCTCAAATT
Organism: Methyloglobulus sp.; assembly: GCA_013140405.1. Classification (GTDB taxonomy): domain Bacteria; phylum Pseudomonadota; class Gammaproteobacteria; order Methylococcales; family Methylomonadaceae; genus Methyloglobulus. The sequence goes on from JABFSV010000319.1 coordinate 5,951, forward strand.
ACGCGGCTTTTGAGAGGATAAAATTAACTCAGTTCGTGAGCGAAAATTTCTGCTACGGACGAGATTGCATTTAGCGGTGTTGCTTCAAGGTTGTCAAAGCCAACAAGACGGTACTGATCCATCCATGTGGATTCGCAATCGGAACATCCGACACGACCCCAGGCGGACAGTCCGTCAGCCTCAATGCCGACATTGGCCTGAATATTATTACCGCCACAATTCGGACAAAATTGGCCGTCACGAGCAACATAATTTTCCTGTTGCTTATCGATTACAGGATATTCTTCATCAAACGCAGCAAAAACATCTGCCACATGAGAATCATTGTGAAGAGTAGCCTCAATATGACCGACAAACTCGGTACCATCATCAAGCGTTGCTATCTCGTCGCCATCGGCACCTTCGATATCGAAGTCCTGAATAGCAACCCAGACAGGTGCCGAGGAATTCGAGTAAACCGCTTGGACTAGGCCACCTTCAAGGTGAATAACAAGACGGATTTCATTTGCATTTAAAGCCATGGTGTTTCTCCTAAATAATAAAAAAGGGAAACACCGGCCCGTTGGGGAAGTGTTTCCCCTTGTGGGTTAAGTTAATCGAATTGAGTTTTTGGCTCAATCAATTAACGTAATTTGGTTAAGCATTACTTTGAAACATAGGCGTAACGCCATCCTTCTCGTTCCACTGGCTATTACGATATTCCTCATCACCCGATTTCATCAATTAAAAAGCAGTCGATGTCATCGGCGAATTCTTAGTCAGAACCTTTATTAAACAAAGCATTGAAATCAATCGATGCTTTAGCTTTTTTAATGGCTTCAGCATGGTTTTTAGCTTCAACGTCAAGGATTAAGCAGACTTCTCGGTGTAGAACACTTGAAAGTTGTCATCACCCTCATCAAACATCGAGAAAAAATGCTTCGGACTGTTAAACTCCTTGAATTCTTTTAAGCTTTTTGAGGTGGATATTCTTTTTCGACTCAGCCAAGCGGACTTGATGTCAGGTTGTTCGCAGAACGTCTTTATCTGCTTTCTAATTTCAAGCTGCTTGGCAAAGCCAGAGCCGTTGTTATCCCAATAGATGGCAGCATCTTTCGGAATGGTTTTCAGATTATGAACAATTACTTTTTTCATCATTGTGAATCTCCAAAAAATACGGGAAACCACATGTGCCCGGCAGGGAATGTGATTTCCCTGGTCAGGTTTAAAGTAAAATTAAAATCCTAAGCGGATTCAGTATTTAAGCAGAGGGACGACTAATTTCTCAGCCTTATCATGCGTATCACAAGCCAATTGAATAGACTCATCATCGTCATTGAACATGCCCCGCATTTGCTCGATTTGTTCTCGCATTAAGGACATGGCTTCAGTTGAGGATTCAAGCGCTGTTTCAATTTCAATTGCTTGATCTTTAACGCGATCCAATTCAGCTTCAAGTAATTGCAAGCGCTCAAGATCTGCCAATATTTCTGGCATCATGTTATGAGCCAAGATAATAAACTCCGCATTAGCACGACGTTCATTTCTCATGACTTTATTATCGCCATCAACCAAAACTTCGGCGACAAACGTATTGCCACACATAACGTTATTGTTGCGGAGCGACCAATCTGTCGACAAATCGATATATCCTTCCTTAGTTGCTGCTTCAAAAGCGGCTCTTAACTTTTGTAAATTACTCATTGTACTGCTCCAAAAAAAGTAACAGACAAAGAGCAACCCAGAAGGGATGTGGTCCCTGTCTGGGTAAGAAAACTGGCTAATCTAAAGTGATTAGCCAGAGGTTAAATTTCAAGCTGCCAACAACAAATCGCGGCTGATCCTGAACATCTCGGAACGCAACTCGGACACATCGTTGATGCAGATTGACCGATCAAATAAATGACTCGTGTCGAAACAGACACCAACACCAACAAGCTCAATACCAGTCGCTTCACAACGTTTGATAATAGCTTTTGTGAGATCCAGATCATCAGGCTGTCCATCGGTTAGCACCATAATGATTTTCCGTTCTTCACGCGTAGCCAGAACGGATGAGGCGGCATACCACAACGCGGTATGAAGCGGTGTTCCTCCACTTACAATAGGAGCGAATTTCGGCGCATTTAGGCGAACTTTTTGACTATGTTTCAACAGAGGAACCACGTTGCCGGTATCGTTGTATGGAAATCGAGTCACAGCAGGATTGACGCCTGAAATACCTTCCAGTGCCAATGCTAATGCCATTGCTGATTCCATTGCCAACTCGATCAAAGAATGATTAGGATTATTCGGGGCCCTGTCTGCCATAGAGGTTGAACCATCTACCAGCAAATGAATTGCAGTATTCGGCGCCTGCTTATGGCTTCGGCGTTTGAAAACACGAGAATCTCCCTGACTTAAACGAGACAACCTTCTACCATCAATACGATTGCCCGAGCGTTTATTCACGGGACGATCACATCGACTGGATTGAACCAGACCTTGAAGAGAAGCGCGGATTTTGCCCGAGTTCCCTAAAACTTTATTCATCAGTGCGTTACCAATTGCAGGATTCAAGTCTGGATCCATGGCAACAGGCATGTGAACATTTTCATCATAACTATTGACAGGTTGACTGCCCAAAAGCTGTTTAGCGGCTTCAAACACGTTATCCGGCACATCATCATCACTGGCTGACAACACAGAAGCCAGGTTTTGCGCCAATTGCTCGCTACCCTGATCCTGTGGAATATCGGTACTACTAGCGGCAGAATGAGTATGACCAGGCTGTGAATATTGATCTTGATCGTCAGCATCGC
>JABFSV010000042.1 GCA_013140405.1 Methyloglobulus sp.
TGGTGGCCGTTTCGTCCAAGGCTTTGCCGGTGAGCAATTCGCCTCGCCCGAGGCGCTGCGCTTGCTCAAAGACACCCGCAAACAAGAAAAAACTGCCGTACTGACCGTACTCAGCACGGCCGATCCGTTAAACCTTACAGGCACAATCACCCCAGGCGATAGGGTTGCGTCATCATCAAGCCAGCGCCTTGTCTACCGCGACGGCGTACCCGTAGCTTATGGATCGCGCAGTGACATCCATTACCTACAGGCTGTCGATGCCGACCATCAAAGGCAATTGCGAAGTGCGTTGTTGGGCAAGTAGTCTTTTTGCGCCGGTGACAGGCATAGCACCCATAACGGGATCTTCTAGTGCCTCGCTGGGCGTAAGGATTCCTTCGTAGTGCGACGTGAAGCCCTATACATAATTGTTTGGCTTGAGCGATCATGACTAAAACTTCCGTTCCTCCGGCAGTAGCCTAAGGGTGCAGGCATTAACAGTAATGTGATGTTTGAAACCAAGCAAATAAAAGCCCTCTGCACAACCGTTTATCAATTCAGAGTGCTATCAAAATGTAGCAAGATTATGGCTACGATTGATCAGCGGACTGATAAGTGTTGCCCGTAATCACTGACAAAATCGCTTGATACCATCAAGGGTAGCCTTGTGGTCAGCGTAGTCATAAATGATGGTAGTAAAAACCCCCTCACGTTCCAATACTAGCGTTGGAAAACCTTTTACCTCCAGTCTGCTTGTGAATTCAATCTCGCTTAAAAGCTCCTGGTGTACGGCTGGACTGTCAATATCCGCTGAAAAGATTACCCTATCCAAACCGATTTGGGGGACGGTAAGGATTCCTTCGTAAATGAGTAACATCTATATTTTTAGTTGAAATCGAAAGTCACTCCGTAGTCTATCGGTTCCAATTTCCGTTCACGTAGTTCATACATGCCGAAGCGGTTGGCGTGGTGCGTTCGGTAGGGGCTGAATGCAGCGACTAATTCCGGCGTTAACTGGAAGCCTTCCGCCTCTAATTCTTTAAACGCTTGTGTTATCGTATGACAATTATGGAAGATCAGCAAGTTGGCAATCAAATGGTTATATTTGATGATTTTCAATTGGTTGTCACGAACATTGTCTTCGATCGTGTCAGAGCCAAAATAAACCCATTGGGCAAAATTGTTGAAGCCTTCGCATTTGTTCTGCGCCGACTGGATGATACGGCGGAGCTCATGGTCACTGATATATTCCAGCAGGGAGATCGTGCGGATGACCCGACCCAACTCACGGAAGGCGTAATACAGCTTGTTTTTCCGGCTGGCAGTCCCCAACTTACGCAAAATGGTCGATGGCGATATTCGCCCAGCCCGGATCGATTGTGCCACTTGCAGCATGTCCGGTAAGTGTCGTGCGATCAACCCCCAGTCAATATTATCCTTGGTGAACAAACCGTCAATGTGCTGGTAAGCGTCTTTAGCCGTCGGGCGAAACCATTTTAAGTCTTTCCAGTTACGGATACGTGGCATTAGCTTGATGCCCAACAAAAAAGCCAGCCCATAAACCGGTGCGCTTTGCGCCTGGGTGTCGCCATGCACCGTGTCAGGCCGGATATCCGACTTGTTCTTAGTGAGGCCGTCCAGGATATATACCGCTTCCCAGACCCCACAAGGGATAAAATGTGAGAACAGGGCGATGTAATTGTCGCTAACATGATAGTACGCAATGCCGCCATAACCGCCGTAACGGATATGGCTCTCGGACAGCAGGTTGTTTTCGTAGAGATTCCATTGCGTCCCGTCGGCAGCCACCCGTTTCGTGTCGCCCCAATAGCCCGGCAATCCGAATTTATTGTAGGCGTTGATTACCATCGTAATCGCCGATTCCAACTTTTCGGTGGTGACTTGGCGCTGGTTGACGAAAGACACTTGCCGTGCGCTAATGTCGGCAATGTTCTTGGCTATTTGTGTTGGCCCTATGCCTGTTCCATAGGCGAACACCGTCAGGATTTTCCGACGGTCTTCTTCTTGGAGTTTGCTTTTGTGGCCGCTCAATGGGGCAAAATGCTTACCCCAACCGATCCATTGCAACGTATCGGCCAGCACATCCAACAACGATAGCTCTAGTTTATCGAGCTTGCGGGTTAATGCTTCATCCAATTGTTTGAAACCCGGCGGAATTGGCTTTTTCTCTTGGCGAAGCAACTTTGGGCGGCCATCTATAATTTTGAAATAGGGATTGTCCTGATAAGTGGAATCCGCTTGTACAGCGGAATTCGTAAGCAAGGTGCGGACGTGATGGATAAAGGCCTCCGTTTCCAGGGGTAATCCCACCTCCTCACCGTATTCATTACGGGTGCGCTCACATTCATCCATTGGCACCAATTCATCCCGGTGGTCTGAATAAGCATCGCTACCAACCACACACATATCACCCGACTTCAATTCCAGCACCATTTGCCAACAGACACAGGCTTCGAACTGACGACAGTTGATTTGGGTTACTTCCGCGTTACGTTGGGTTTCCCCTGTCACTAATTGCCACCATCTTTCCGGTATCCAATCGAGGTCATTGGACGTTAGTTGCGATTTACTTTTGGGCTTGAACTCAAACCATTCGTTATGCCGCTG
>JABFSV010000274.1 GCA_013140405.1 Methyloglobulus sp.
ACAGCGGCGATTGCTTTCCTGTCGTTTATTGTTTGGGCGCATCACATGTTTACCGTGGGGATGCCGTTGGCAGGTGAGTTGTATTTCATGTATTCAACCATGATTATCGCTGTCCCCACTGCCGTAAAAGTGTTCAACTGGACAGCCACGATGTGGAAGGGTGCAATGACATTTGAAACGCCCATGCTGTTTTCAATCTCATTTGTGGTGCTGTTTACGATGGGTGGTTTTACTGGCTTGATGATGGCGATTGCACCCTCGGATTTGCAGTATCACGATACCTATTTCATCGTGGCTCATTTTCATTACGTATTAGTACCGTCAGCGATTTTTATGATAATGGCTGCTGGCTATTATTGGTTGCCCAAGTGGACAGGCAATATGTACAACGAAAAGATAGGGAAATTGCATTTTTGGTTATCAGCCATTTCGGTAAATATCCTGTTTTTCCCGCAGCACTTTTTGGGATTGGCGGGTATGCCCAGAAGAATTCCTGATTACGCCGTGCAGTTTACCGATTGGAATATGATTTCAAGTATTGGCGGCTTTATTTTTGGTTTTAGCCAATTGTTGTTCCTCTATATTGTCGTTGACACCATACGAGGCGGAACAGGTGAAAAAGCGACTAATGAAGTCTGGGACGGTGCGTTGCAATACGGTGGTGGTGGGACAGTAGGTTTGGAATGGACGTTGCCGTCTCCACCTCCTTACCACACATTTGCAGAACCACCCGTGATTGTGCCTATTGAATATCACCATGAGTCTGCTGAGTAAGGATTTACAAATAGGTTGATGAATCTAAAAACAAAAAATCGCTTGACGGCAACAGTGCTTGGGCTATTGGCATTAAGTTTCTATATTTATGCCATGCCATCAGCCGTCATAGAGCAGCTCGTTAAAGCGTTAAAGGCTTGTTTTTAATGGATGAAAGCCTAAGGCAGAAAAATACCCGACTCGTCCAGATTTTGGTCTTGGTGGTCGTCGGTATGTTCGGTTTTGGTTTCGCCTTGGTGCCGCTATACGATGTGTTGTGCGATTTGACCGGCATTAATGGCAAAGCAGAGACAGTTGCCGCAGAAGAAATTGCATACCAGGTTGATATGACCAGGGAAATAAACGTTGAGTTGCTGACATCGTTGAATGAATCGACTCCGTTGGAATTTCGTACAGAAACCAAGCAACTAAAAATCCACCCTGGTGAGTACCATACGGTGAATTTTTATGCAAAAAATAAGACCGATAAGGTCATGGTTGCCCAGGCAATTCCTAGTTTTTCGCCGGGTGTCGTAGCAAAATATTTTAATAAAATTGAGTGTTTTTGTTTTAAGCAACAAACGTTTAAACCAGGAGAATCCAAAGTCATGCCCATGCGTTTTGTGATCAAACCTGATTTGCCAAAAGACTTAAAAACAATAACACTTTCATACACATTTTTTGATAATACCAAAGCCGCAGTGCAAAATTAGAAGAGGAAATTATGTCTACATCGCATGGTTATTACATTCCGCATAAGGCAACTTGGCCGGTACTCGTCACCGCTGGTTTGTTTTGTATGCTGGCTGGATTTGCCAGTTACCTGAACGGTTCGGCTAACGGCTCGAAATTCATGTTGTTAGGTTTTGCCATTTTTATCGTCATGGTGGCGGGATGGTTTACCTTGCAAGCAAATGAAAGCGAATCAGGTACTTACAATACCCAGGTTGGTATTTCTTTCCGTATGGGCATGATGTGGTTCATTTTCTCAGAAGTTATGTTTTTCGCTGTATTTTTCGGCGCACTCTGGTACACGCGTAACCTATCCGTGCCTTGGCTTGGCGGAGAAGGTGATGGTGCAGCAACGAAAGAACTGCTAACCAAAACCTATGAGGCTGTTTGGCCTACCAATGGCCCTAAACACCTGGGTGGCAAAATTATCGAGGGGAAAACCAATGGCGAATTTGAAGCGATGGGGGCTTTTGGCTTGCCTTTGATCAATACCTTGTTATTGTTATCCAGCGGCGTGACCTGCACCTGGGCGCATCATGGTTTGCTGGCAAAAAACCGCGACCAGCTTATTAAAGGCTTGATTGCTACGGTCACATTGGGATTTTTGTTCGTCCTTTGCCAAGCCACCGAATACCACGAAGCCTACACAGAAATGGGTTTGACTTTAGGAACTGGCATTTACGGTTCTACCTTTTTCATGCTGACCGGTTTCCACGGATTCCATGTTTGCGTAGGTGCTATTATCCTCAGTGTGGTGTTATTTCGTACCTGGAAAGGCCATTTCAAACCAGAAAACCATTTCGCTTTTGAAGCTGCCGCTTGGTATTGGCACTTTGTTGACGTAGTGTGGTTGGGCTTGTTTATATTCGTTTACATCATATAACACCTCACACAATAACAAAAAAAGCGCTGTCGAAATCGTCAGCGCTTTTTTTATGTCTGGGAATTTATGTTGATTGCTGACAGTTACTTTGAGTTTTCAGGAGTTGTTTGCGTTTGAGGATGTATCCTGCTACCAATGCCGTGCGGCTTGATAATGCCTGTCGCCACCAAGATAATAACAAAAATAAATAGCACAATGGATATGCCTATGCGGAATGTCAATGCCTTGGCCGTCCTTTGGGAGGAGGCATCTTCCTTATGCTTGACGAGATGGTAGAGTGCCGAACCCAGGCTAAAAATAATCAATAGAAAGACGGTGATTAGGATAATTTTTATCATTAAGAGAAGTACAAAACAGTCAACGTTGATCGCTATTCTCGGTTATTCAAGCCTTATTTCCAATAGCTAACAATAAAAAGTCGTAGTTTGATTGTCTCCGCTATGGAATATGGGAGAGATACAAAATTCCTTGGCTATTGACTGCTTCCTTTGAAAAAGCGTGTAAATACCTGGTAATCAAGCAAAGAAAACATAATCCTGCTGAGAGATATTCGGTAGATTCGTACATTCCATTAATCCGAAATGAGCCATTTGAAGGCAGTGCTAGCCATTCAACTTGAAAAATAAGGCTCAAGATGAGCTGCGGGTAAGCGCGGTTCATCAGTGCTGCCTTTTAAGCCTGCTTTCTGCCGTTGCAAAGGCAAGCTGTAATGTTGAACTAAACCGTGGTTGTAAACACCATAAAATTATCGAGCATGCCCGACCGTATCGGATTTATGCCTTTCGAAGGCATACTTGCCGTTGTTTGGTTTCAAGGCAATACCAGCAATATGCGAGGTGAGCGTTTGCAGCGATTAAATGCTCACTATCAAAATTAAGCCCGCCAATAACAATTTTCAGCCTAATCTGAATCCAGATAACTCCGCAACAGCGGATCTTGTTGGTAGTAAAGCTCTAGTTGACGATAGACATCAGCAAAGTGGCTTTGCAGAATTTCGGGCGCGCAGAAAAAATATTCGCTGATAACCGCAAAAAACTCCGCTGGACTGGTTGCTGCATAAGGGTTAATACAAACCCGATGGTGATGTTCGACACGTCGTACAAGGTTTTCATAGGCTGAGCTAAGCGTATGTGACCACTCTGTACTTGCCATTCGATAATGCAAAGGTGGAAATCCGTCGGCGGATCCATTTAACATGTCGAGCTTGTGGGCAATTTCATGAATCACGACATTGCGGCTGGGCTGTTTCTCCTGGCTATCCCGCTCAACATCCTCCCACGACAATATAAGCGGCCCACGCGACCAGGATTCGCCAATTAGCGCCCGCTCCTGATGATGGACAACACCTGCCATATCGATTTCGTCCCTACTTGTCCGAAATGCACTCGGATAAACGATAATGTCAATCCAGCCTGACAAACAGCCAATACCTAGTCTAAGCACCGGAAGACTGGCTTGCGTGGCGATCATCAAACACATGGCGTCAGTGAGCTGAAGTCCTTGCACACCGACAAACCGTTTTTCGTGTAGGAATAACGTCGTCAGTTCGCGCAAGTGTGCTTTTTCAACCGCCGTCATTCCTTGTAAAACAACCAGTTTTTCCGTAACTTCCGCCCACAGGCCATGTGCAATGGCATGTCGATGCAGGATGTAACGAATCCGTGCGCGTTTGAAAATATTCATAGTAAAAATCAAATCCCAACTCAAAGGTGTGTTCTTGATTGCCCGATTAAGCATATATTTCAGTCCTGATTTTAACCGGTAGCCTACGGTATCAAGCTTTAGTTTTCAGGAGCTATGCCTGATTAGAGGCTTGTTACATCAGAAACACCGTTCAAAACACAATAGGTATACGGTCTAAAAAATAAAAATACCGAAACTCTTTTCGCTAAAGTTAAGCCAATACTGGGCTCGTAATAGGAAGTCCAGCTATGGCATATCAACCTCAGGTATTGCTTGAATCGTTGCAATTCAACCTTGATCTTACTACCGAAACAAAGATAGATTTTATAGCAGAAAATTGGATTTGATTGCGGCAGAAATTGTCGAAGTGGCGTAGTTGGTATTTATTAATTTAGTAAGAGGAAAAATCAATGATCACAGAAATAGACTTGCTGAGGGAAGACATTCCGAGGCTGGAGAAGAAGTTTGGAAGAGACAATCCATTTGTCGAGTTGTTGAGAGCGCAGTTAGATTTCTTACAAAATCAAACGGTGCAGCAACCACTGAGGGAGCAACGACACATGGGGGTGGTGAATTTTATAAAATCTAGAATCCAGAAGAGAAAAAATGCCTCAAGCAAGTAACTATAACTTATTGGAAAAATAAGTATTTAATCTGGTTGAAAACCAATTAAGTTACCCGCGACTGTTTATTGTCATAATTTGCACTGATCAATTTTGGGCTGACATCGACGACTTATTGGGTTGTTTGACAGCCCTGATTGTTATGTAAATGCTATTGAGGTTAAGGTCGGTGTTTGTGATGGAGTCTTCTTAATAGCAACTCGTGGGTTCAGTATTGGTGCTAATGTTGTTACACGTTACTCCAGTTGTACTGGGGTGAATATTGTATCTGACCGCCCGATATTGTTAAGTCAGTATCGTCGTTAGAATTATGGTTGAATAGGGATGTTGCATTGTAGGTGTAGAACACGTAACGTTGTTATTAACGTGGTTGGTTCGATTTCCTGGGCTGGCGCTTGTCCAACTGCACTTCAAAGCCATTTGATTCGCACAAGTTTTATGGCTGCAAGTAATTACAACGGTATAGTCATTAAATTGAGAAATTAGTTTTTTCTTGACTTTGATGGCTTGGCTTGTTATGAATGCCGCAGCTTTTAAGAAAAATAATAACTACAATTAATTGCATGGGGAGGGGTTGCTGTGGATTCAAAAAATGATGCCGGTACGGGTGATCTGTCAGTTAAGCTAAACAGGCTTGAAGACCAAGTCGTTAAGCTAAATACACAAATTAAGACCAATAAACAAATAATTAGCGAATTGAAACTTGCCATTTCACAACGTGATATGCAGATCAATGAGCTTGAGTTAAAGCTAGGGTACGCCCAACAGTCCCTGTTGGAAAAAGCTATCAACAAAATCCAGGAATGCCGTGTTCAAATTAAAGCCGGTATGGACGAGAAAGTCATCAACCCAACAGTCAGTCAAATTCAGCAGCATATTAAAACCGCACAAGAGTTCGTGGACGAAGCCAAAGCAATTCTATTTGAAAAGAAGAAGCTGGTTGACAACACTATCCTAATAGCTAGGGATAAAGCGATTCACTGTCCTGAACAAGTAAAAGGATATGTTGAAAAATCAATCATTTCGCCAGCTCTGGAAATGCTGAATCAACGCTTGGAATCGTTAAGGATACAGGCCAAAACAACGCGTAATTTAATCGAGGACAAGGCCATTTACCCAAGCAAGGTTTTGCTTGACGAGATTATTGCTACGGCGCAAAACCTGCCAGATAAAGTTTTGGTCTTTCTACAGGCACAAGTCGTCAGTCCGTTGGCTCAAACAAATAAAAAAGCCTCTTCTCTAGCTGTAAATATTTACCCAGATACATTGGATTACTTGCGTAAAATAGCTGGACTATTTAGTGATCTTGCCAACCAAGCCTTATCAGAAATCACGGATCAGGTAAAAAAATCGCCGTTTTGGGATGGTAAAAATAAGATTAAGGCTTATTGAGCTACAAAAATCGGTTTTTCCAGGTTGTTAATAAGTTAGATTAGTCCGGTGCTGGTTTTTGATTAAGTGATTGACAGTGCCGGAATTCTCAAATATGGCTTATACATAGCCATTTTGTTCCTGAGATCCATCTGCTCGTTTAGTCCCGAACCGGTTTTTTTTCCAACTTTCTTTGCAGTGTCCGTCGGTGCATGTTTAATGCTCTGGCTGCTACCGAAATGTTGCCGTCGTATTGCAGTAATGTTTTTTGTAGTAATTCCCATTCCATTCGTTTTGCAGATGGAGGGTTCTTGTTGATAGCAACGCCGGCATCACCCTCGTTTTTGTTGAGGGCATTGACTATTTCATCAGCGTTGGTAGGCTTGGTCAGGTAATAGGTTGCACCCAGCTTGATTGCTTCTACAGCGGTTGCAATGCTGGCAAAGCCAGTCAACATGACGCAAGCAGTATTCGCATCCAGGGAAATCAGTTTCTTTACCAATTCCAGGCCTGATTCATGCCCTATCCGTAAATCAATGACCGCATATTCCGGTAAATATTGTTCAGCTAGTGCGTTGCCTTTTTCAAGGTTATGGGCAACCAATACTTCATAACCACGTCTTTCCAAGGCTCCTTTTAGTACTTTACAGAAGGTCTTATCATCGTCAACCAGCAATAAAATAGGCCGATCAGTTTCCTCAGCGGTCATCATCATTCTCCGTGTTCATCAATAATGGTAAGTTAATTTCCACGCAGGCTCCGCCCGTTTCCAAATTAATGAGTTCAATTTTACCTCCCATTCGGTTTATGGTGGAATAGGTTAGGAATAGCCCAACCCCCAAGCCTTTGTTTTTGCTGCTTAAAGGTTGCTTTCCCGCAAAGTCTACTATTCCCGCAGGAAACCCAGGCCCATAATCCCTGATTTTGAGTACCAATTCATTTATGGACCACGACGCATGGAATTCGATCCCCCGCTCGGGATCAGTTGCTTCAACTGCGTTGTTCAGGATATTGATGAGCGCATGGGTCAGTGTGCGTTCGGCGATAATTACGGCATCAACATCAACGGCAGGGTCGATAAAAAACTGTAATTTGGCTGTCGGTTTATGGGTGCGCCATTGATAGAGTACGTTGTCTATGTAGTCGATTAACAGCATGATATTGCCTGATTCCGCACGCATTTCTCCGGCCGAGGCAGACATTAATGACAACGCTTCCTTGCATCGGTTAACCTGGTTTTTGAGTATCTCCATTTTTTCAATGAATTCTGGAAAGGGCTGGATCGGATTATCCTGGATTAATTCGTGTACGATTATTGCGATAGTCCCTAGAGGTGTTCCCATATCATGGGCTGCACTGGCAGCAAGTGTGCCTAATGCCACCACTCGCTCATCCCTGAGTGCGTTTTCACGGGCTTCAGCAAGGCTGCGTTCTCGGTTCTGGAGCGTTTTTGCCAATTCCGTCACAAAAAATGCCACTAACCCAGCACTAAATACAAAACCAAACCACATGCCAAACATGTGCAAATTGAAATAATGATTGTCGCTGATCGCATGTGCCATCTGCATCATTTCTTTGTTCGGTATAGTGGGGCTAAAGTGCAACAAACCCGGATCGGGCATGTGCGGTTCAATAGAAGGCAATGGCACGTTAAACGCAATCAAGATCGAATACATCGATGTTGTCAATATCACCATGTACCAGGCATAAGCCTGGGGCAGCATGATTGCCGTGATAATCAACGGCAACAAGAACACCCAGGTAATCGGGTTGGACGCGCCCCCGGTCAGATAAAGCAGGGCGGCAATAGAAAGCACGTCTATGCAAAGCTGCGAGAAAATCTCCAATTCGGTCACGGGATCGTCAGTTTGCAAGCGCATCGAAGTATAGGTATTAAAGGCGATGATAGCCACGATAACCAGCCATAATTGTTGTTCTGGAATACGTATATCCAATACATAGACAAACATAACCACCAAAAAACATTCACCCAGTATCATCATATTCCTAAGGATGAACAGCCACTTCAGGTTTTGTAGGGCAGAAATTTCAGATTTTGGCAGTACGTGTGAAAGCATGTGTTGTTGTATTTTTGGTAATAATGTGGATGCAAAAAACCAAATTCCTTGAAAAAAGTTGTATTTTTGCAGATTCAAGTGCGTTCTTAAAATCAAGGTCCAGGGTAATGGATAAGCGATTTTAGCGCTTATTTTTGTGGGAGTTGCAAAATAACAACGGCACTAAAGCAACAAAAAAATCTCATCGGTCTTGAGTTTTTGTCCAAATAATGACTCAAAAATAAAATAAAAATATTATAAATCAATTAATTATGACGTATTTTTATGGCTGGTCGGCAGGTTTAGAGGTGCGACAATTTGTCGCATTCCCAATTACACATTGTCCTGATATGCTAATACCAACTTTTAAAGGTTCTTTACGGAGCCACGATAGCTGAAAGTTGCGTTATATCCTTCCTAATGTTTAAAGGCGGCTTTTTTGACCGCCTTTTTTTTGCCCAAATTTTCCATTAGAAAGAACTTAACCAAAACATACGCCTAATCCGCCTAGGCCACAGTAACCTTGAGGGTTTTTGGCAAGGTATTGCTGATGGTGAT
>JABFSV010000537.1 GCA_013140405.1 Methyloglobulus sp.
AAGCTCCGCGAGTTCGCGGCGTTTGTTACGCAAGGCATCCCACAACAAACTGTTGATATTTTTGTTTTTATGGGCTGTTTTGGCGAGTTTTCCACCTTTTGTTTTTTCAACCTGGATGTCTTTACGCAGCATCAATTGTTGTTCACTGCGAAGGATGGGCCTGCATTCCTCAGTCAAGCGCAACGCGCCGAAATTCTCAAAATCAACGGCGACCAAGCCCCGTGCCACTAATTGCCTGAACACCGAATGCCATTGTTTTTCCTCCAACTGTTTGCCGATGCCGTAGGTTGATTGCTTATCATGTCCAAAACGGATGATCCGTTCCGTCGATTTACCCAGCAAAACATCGACTAGATACGCTACGCCAAAACGTTGCTCAGTCCGGTGGATGCACGATAAGGCTTGTTGTGCAGCCAGCGTACCGTCCCAGGTTTCCACGGGTTCAAGACAGGTGTCGCAGTTGCCACAGGGCTGTTCCAGTGTGTCACCAAAATAACCGAGCAGGGCTTGACGGCGACAATGCACCTGCTCACACAGGGCTAGCATGGCATCCAGTCTATTGTATTCAATGCGTTTTTGGATCTCATTGGCATTAGATTCCGCCAACATCCGGCGCAACATGATGACATCCTGAAGCCCGTAAGCCATCCAGGCATTGGCAGGCAAACCGTCGCGCCCGGCACGTCCGGTTTCCTGGTAATAACCTTCGATACTTTTAGGCAAATCCAAGTGCGCGACGAAACGCACATTCGGCTTATCTATGCCCATACCGAAAGCAATTGTCGCCACCATCACCAAATTTTCTTCCATCAGAAACTGGTGTTGATGTTTTTGCCTTTCAACATTGTCCATGCCGGCATGATAGGGCAGTGCTTTGATACCTTTTGTGCATAACCACTGTGCGGTTTCATCGACTTTTTTACGCGACAGGCAGTAAACGATACCCGCATCGCCTGAATGTTCCGTCTCGATAAAATCCAGTAATTGCTGCCTTGCATTTTGCTTTTGCACAATGCGGTAGCGGATATTGGGGCGGTCAAACCCGCTTAGGAACAGTTGGGATTGCTCAAGCCCTAGCCGAAACTGGATTTCCTTGCGGGTTTTGTTGTCTGCTGTCGCGGTTAAGGCAATGCGTGGAACGTGTGGAAACCGTTCGTGCAGTAGCGAAAGCCGTAAATAATCGGCGCGAAAATCATGCCCCCATTGGGATACGCAATGGGCTTCATCAATCGCAAATAAGGCAATTGACAGCCGATCCAGCAAATCCAATGTCCGCTGATTGGCTAAGCGTTCCGGTGCAATATAAAGCAAGTCTAAATCGCCATTGAGTAGCCTCCGTTCAATTTGCTGCACTTCTTCAAACGATAACGATGAATTCAGGAATGCGGCTTTTATGCCCAGTTGCAGTAATGCACTGACTTGATCTTGCATCAGTGCGATGAGTGGCGAAATGACAATGCCAACACCTAGTCTTATGAGCGCAGGTATCTGGAAACACAGGGATTTTCCGCTACCTGTCGGCATAACGACCAGGGCATCTTGCCCTGCTATCAGGTGGCTGATAATGGCTTGTTGCTGACCACGAAAGCATTCATAGCCGAAAATTGTATTGAGAAGTTCAATCGCTTTAGTATCGGGTGTTTCCATCGTGACGATTTATTTCTTGAATAGGTATATACCTTTATAATGTACCAATTATACAGGACAGTAAGTACACATACCCACACAATGGCACATCATGAATAACACGCATTCTGCGCGTCTTGAGCAACTTATCGCAAACAACCAGCAAAACCTCATCTGTGGCGGACTAAAAGGGATAGAAAAGGAAAGCCTACGCATCACTAAAGATGGGTTGATTAGCAAAGCTCGACATCCTAAGTCGTTGGGTTCGGCCTTGACGCACCCTTATATCACCACCGATTATTCCGAAGCGTTGATTGAGCTGATAACCCCGCCTTTTGCCGACATCAATGAAACGCTGGGCTATTTACGGAATATCCACCAGTTTGTTTACCAGCATATGGATAATGAAATGTTGCTTTGCACCAGTATGCCTTGTGGAATAAATGGTGATGAAAGCATACCGATTGCTGAATATGGCACATCCAACATCGGCAGGATGAAGCATGTTTACCGACACGGTTTATGGCATCGTTATGGCAGGACGATGCAAGCGATAGCGGGTATCCATTTCAATTTTTCCGTACCCGAAGCGCTTTGGCCTGTGCTGCACCAGCAGGAGAACAGTGCAACGAGTCTTGAAGAATTCACCGCCGACGGTTATTTTGGTTTGGTCAGGAATTTTCAACGCATTGGCTGGATAATCTTGTACCTGTTTGGTGCGTCACCTGCGATTTGCAAAAGTTTCTTTAAAAGCCGTCCTCAGTTGATGGCTCAGTTTGAGGAGTTCGACCAAGGCACTTTGTACCATCCTTATGCGACTTCTTTGCGGATGAGCGACATAGGCTATAAGAGCAAAAATCAGGCCGATCTCAGGATTAGCTACAATTCGCTTTCTGAATACGTGGGTAGTTTAGGGCAAGCCATCGCCACGCCTTACCCTGAATACGAAAAAATCGGCGTGGTGGTTGACGGCGAATATCGCCAGCTCAACAGCAATGTGCTGCAAATTGAAAACGAGTTTTATAGCATCATACGTCCCAAGCAAATCGCCCAATCTTGCGAAAAGCCCACTTTGGCGTTGAAACGGCGCGGCGTGCGCTACGTGGAAATGCGTTCGCTGGATCTGGATTTATTCAATCCCATTGGCATAGATGAAGGTAAAGCCCGTTTTATCGAAGCCTTATTGTTGACCTGTTTGCTGCAAGATAGCCCGCCCATGACGGAGGTGGATTTCCAGACCAATAACCGTAATCAATTACAGGTGGCAAATTATGGTCGTAAACCAGGGCTTGAACTTGAATGCCACGATAAAAAAATAATGTTGCAAGATTGGGCGGGTGAAATCCTGGATTCTATGCAGACAGTTTGCAATATCTTGGATAAAGATGAAGAAAATAAGCCCTACAACCAGGCCTTATTGGCACAACAGCAAATCGTGCAAAATCCCGACTTGACTGCATCGGCGCGAATGTTGGCGTGTATGAAACAAACCGGACAGCCATTTAGCCGTTTCGCACTGGCTCAATCAGCGGAACATGCCGCGTGTTTCAACGGCAAGAAACCTGATGAGCTATTTACAGCTCAGTTTAATGAGATGACCCAGCAATCTCTGGCGAAGCAAACAGAGCTGGAAAACAAAGTCCAACTTCCTTTTGACGACTTCTTAAAACAATATTTTGCCCAGCAGTAACCATGACTATTAATATCGAACAATTGCAAGCCGAACTGGCACATAAAAACCCTCGCTTCATACTGAAAAAAGCCTTGTCTTTGTTTGATAATATTGCCATTTCCTTTAGCGGTGCAGAAGATGTGGTGCTGATTGACATGGCGGCCAGCATTAGAAAAGACATCCAGATTTTTTGCCTGGATACCGGACGTTTGCATCCCGAAACCTATCGCTTTATAGAAAAAGTCAGGAAGCATTATCAATTAGACATCGAGCTTTTAACGCCAGACAGGGAAGTGCTGGATGGTTTTGTCAAACGTAAAGGCTTGTTTAGCTTTTACGAAGACGGACACGAGGAGTGTTGCAAAATACGGAAGGTAGAACCGCTCAGAAGAAGGCTTGCAAATGTTGATGCTTGGATTACCGGACAACGCAGGGATCAAAGCCTGGACACTCGGCAGGATATCCTTGAAGTGCATGTAGATAGCGTATTTTCGACAGCCAAAAATCAGTTGGTTAAATTCAACCCCTTACTCAATTGGAAGTCAGCACAGGTTTGGGATTATATCGAAGCTAATCAAGTGCCTTATAACGAACTGCACAACAAAGGCTTTACGAGCATCGGCTGCGAACCTTGCACCCGTGCCATCTTACCCAACGAACACGAAAGGGCAGGACGTTGGTGGTGGGAAGAAAGCACGAAAAAGGAATGTGGCTTGCATCTCAGTAATATCAAATAAATACTTAGGCCGGATTAGCCCAAGAAAAAATTGTTTACCCACATTCCTGGTAATTAGTGAAGCCTATCTTTAGGAATGAAATAACTTATTATTTCTTATCGCCAAACAGGCTTCACTGATAGATTCCGTATAACTTGGGTGCGAATGGATTGTTCTTATAAAATCTTCGCTACAGGCTGAAAACTCCATTCCGAGAACGGCTTCGGCTATCAATTCTGAGGCATTGTTACCAATGATATGGATACCAAGTATGGTGTCGTTTTTAGCGCAAGTAATTACCTTGACCATTCCGCTGGCTTTGTCCGCAAATTTAGCTTTGGGATTCATGTTTAGCGGAAATATGCCAACTTTTATTGCGTCGCCAATGGATTTTAAGGCTTGTTCCGATTGACCGACCCAAGCAATCTCTGGTTCGGAGTGGATAACGTTGGGAAGAATATTGTAGTTAACTGGCGAGCTTTGAATGCCTGCGATTTGTTCAGCTACAAAAACGCCCTCGGCCATGCCTTTATGGGCAAGCATTGGGCCTAACATTGTTAAGTCCCCAATAGCGTAGACACCAGGTAAATTTGTGCGGCATTTTTCATTGACGTGAACAAAGCCGTTTTCATCGAGCAATAAGTTTGCTTCGGGTGCTGACAGGTTTTCTGAGTTGGGCTTCCGACCAGAGGCGACAATGAGCTTATCTACCCGAATGCCATGTGTCCCATCAGAATCTTGATATTCAACAAGGACTTTTTTGTTGGCAACCTTTGTCGATATGACGCGTGTGCCTAATCGAAACTCCAAGCCCTGTTCCGTGAAAACCTTATAAGCCACCCGTGATATTTGGTGGTCAGCTAAACCAAGGAATGTCTCTTGCGCGTCCAATAATATGACTTCAGCGCCCAGTTTTTTCCAAATTCCACCTAATTCAAGCCCAATAACACCCGCGCCAAGTATTGCGACACGTTTTGGTACTTCATCAAGGTTTAGTGCAGCCGAAGAGTCAAGGATGTATTTGTTGTCGATGGCAGCGCAGGGTATAGGAATGGGGCTGGATTCAGTCGCCAGAATGATATGTTGGGCGATAATCTTTTTATTGGGTGACTCAAGTGTGGACGTTATTTCTACGGTTTTTGGGCTTAATAACTTTGCTTTGGCGTGGATGAAATCTACTTGGTATTCATTAAATTGTTTAGCAATATCCCGATTAATTTGAGCAAGGACATTGTTTTTACGCTGTACCATTTGAGAGACGTTAAGCGTAAGATTTTCAACATATATGCCATGTGCGTTAATGTTTTTTGCTACATCATCATAAAGTTTCGCAGACACCAACAATGCCACCATCTCTAAACATAAGGCATTGGTGAAAATGCCAGGCATTAGTTTTTGGCTTTGACTGTGTTGTAAGTTATCAACGCATAAGGTTTTCAAACCCAGTTGGGCGCATCGGATAGCGCTGGCGCAGCCAGAAGGGCCAGATCCTATAACAACGACATCATATTTATCTTTGATTTTTAACATGAATTTATATGTTTAGCAGCAAATGTGCGGGTGCCTCAAGACATTCTTTAATAGTCACCAAAAATTGTACGGCATCACGGCCATCAACAAGCCGATGATCGTAAGATAAGGCCAAATACATGATAGGCTTGATAACGATTTGGCCGTTTTCGACGACGGGGCGGTCTTTAATGGCATGCATACCTAAAATGGCACACTGCGGTGGATTGAGTATGGGGGTGGACAGCATGGAGCCAAAAACGCCACCGTTGGTGATAGTGAAGGTGCCTCCTTTCAAGTCATCAAAACTCAAAGCGCCTGAGCGGGCTTTTTCACCATAATCAACAATGCCTTTTTCGATGCCAGCGAAATCAAGTTGGTCTGCATCACGTAACACCGGTACGATTAAGCCGCGAGGTGTGCTAATAGCGATGCCTATATCGTAATAACCGTGATAGATGATGTCGGTGTTGTCAATTGAGGCATTGACGGCAGGAAACTTTTTTAGGGCTTCTATTGATGCCTTGACAAAAAAAGACATAAATCCCAGTTTGGTGCTGTGTTTTTGTTCAAACCTGGCTTTGTATCGGTTACGGAGTTCGATAATGTTTTGCATATCGACTTCATTGAAAGTTGTCAGCATCGCTGCATTTTGTTGTGCTTGTAGCAGACGTTCGGCAACTTTTGCCCTTAACCGGGTCATCGGGACGCGTTGTTCAGGACGATGACCCGCAGAAATAGTGATGCTGGGTTCAATGACTTCCAGGGGTTTCTGTTTAACGTCAGGGATTGCTGTTACAACGCTGGGTGGTGTTGCTGGCGTTTGTTGCTTGTTAAGATGGTCTAACACATCCATTTTAGTGAGTCGGCCATCTTTTCCTGTGCCTGTTATTGACGACGGATCAAGCGTGTTTTCATGAACTATCCGACGTACGGAAGGGCTTAATGGGATTGCCGTATCTTTAGCCGCTGGTAACGGTTGTTCAGTAATCGTTGCTGCTTGGATTGCTTGCGTTTCTATGGTTGCCAAGAGTTCCCCGCCAATAACAATCGCGCCATTTTCCTTGAGAATGACCGAAAGTACCCCAGATTCAGGTGCGGGAACCTCCAGCACAACCTTATCCGTTTCCAAATCCACAAGGGTTTCATTTTTCTGTACGCTATCCCCAGCTTGCTTATGCCAGTTGACCACAGTTGCATCGGAAACTGATTCGGGTAAGTTGGGGGTTAAGACTTCAATGCTCATGTTATTTTCCTGAAGGGTTACCGTATAAGGCAGAATGTACGACAGCTTTTTGTTGTTCTATGTGGACATGGAAATGACCGACGGCGGGTGATGCCGATGCTTCACGGCCTGCATAACTCACTTTGACAGGTGATTCCAAATTATCTGTAAAGTGGTGTTTAGACTGATACCACGCCCCTTGATTTTGGGGTTCTTCCTGACACCAGACGAATTCTTTCAGATTTTTATATTTTGCAACTTCTGCCTTAAAGAGTTCTGCCGGAAAAGGATACAGTTGCTCAAGACGGGCAATAGCGACGGTTTTTAGGTCATCTTCGCGGCGCGTTTCCAGTAAATCATAGTAAACCTTGCCAGCACAAAAGACTAAGCGAGTGACTTTTTTAGGGTCAATATTATCCTGTTCGCCAATAACAGGAAAGAACTGCCCGTGGGTCAAGTCTTCAAGGGTCGAAATGGCAAGTTTATGCCGCAATAAACTTTTAGGGCTCATGACGATAAGCGGCTTTCTGTATGGGCGTATGAGTTGACGGCGTAGTAAATGAAAGATTTGTGCGGGTGTTGTCGGATAGCATACCTGGATATTATGTTCGGCACAGAGTTGTAAATAACGCTCCAGCCGAGCCGAGGAATGTTCGGGGCCTTGGCCTTCAAAACCATGCGGAAGCAGCATGACGAGTCCGCATAAACGCCCCCATTTGGTTTCACCGGAGCTGATAAACTGGTCAATAACGACTTGGGCGCCATTGGCAAAATCACCAAATTGCGCTTCCCAGATAACCAGGGTGTTAGGCATAGTCGTACTATAACCGTATTCAAAACCCAAAACACCCGCTTCAGAAAGCAAAGAGTCGTAAATTTGCACATTTCCTTGGTCTTTATCCAGCTTTTTAAGTGGTTTGTAGGTTTTATTGTTCAGTTGATTGTGCAGCACAGCGTGGCGATGGACAAAAGTGCCACGTCCAACGTCTTGCCCAGTCAGCCGGATGTTAAATTTTTCTATCAGCAAAGTGGCGTACGCCATGTTCTCCGCGAAGCCCCAATCTAAAGGCATTCCACCTGCTGCCATTTTTCGGCGGTTATCCATAACTTTGGCAACCCTTGGGTGCAATTCAAAGCCCGTCGGTAAGCGTAGCATCCTGTCGTTACAAAAGCGTATATGGTCAATGGAAACTGCCGTACGGGTAGGAGTATCCCAATTTTGGTTTAGGAATAAGTTCCATTGGGCGCTGTACGAATAGATGTTGCTATCCAGGACAGGCCTTGACACGATAACCCCGGCTTCAAGCTGTTGCTGATAAGCGATAGCCATATCAGTTGATTGTTTTTCGGTAAGCGTGTTTTCCCTGATGAGCCTTTCAGCATAAATTTTGCGGGTGGTTTTGTGATTACGGATTTTTTTGTACATCAACGGCTGGGTGGTGGCAGGTTCGTCCGCTTCATTATGGCCTAAGCGACGGTAGCAGATAAGGTCTATCACGACATCTTTATTGAAGGTCATCCTGTAATCAAGTGCCAGCTTGGTCACGAACAGGACTGCTTCAGGGTCATCACCGTTAACGTGGAAAACTGGCGCTTGGATCATGCCGGCAACGTCTGTGCAATACAGGGTTGAGCGTGCATCAAGTGGATTGCTGGTGGTAAAACCGATCTGGTTGTTGATAACAATATGGACAGTCCCGCCCGTATTAAAAGCGCGGGTTTGGGACATGTTTAATGTTTCCATGACGATACCTTGCCCAGAAAAGGCAGCATCGCCATGAATAAGCACAGGAATCACGGCATTTTTGCCGTCTTTCCCTGAGCGATCCTGGCGGGCTTTGACCGAACCTTCGACAACTGGGTTGATAATTTCCAGATGGGATGGATTGAA
>JABFSV010000135.1 GCA_013140405.1 Methyloglobulus sp.
TATGAAAAATGGTGGGATAAATGCGTTTTTCCACCGAATGCAGTCCATTAAGACCAATGGCTATTCAAAAAAATTGGTATTTGATCGGTAAGCAGGAGTTTTTACTGTCCGTGCAAAGCTCTCATATTAGCAATCATTCGAAGAAAAATGACAGCGGAAGACCTCCTGGCACGCATCTTTTTCCGTTGGACACCAATCCTGATACATTTTAAGTTGCCATTAACTTAACGGTTGGACGTGAATATGATGATCGTGATGATGGTGATGCCCATGCTCTTCAAGTTTTACGGGGATGAGGTTGATAACGCTGTGGCGGACACCGGGTTCGGCAGCCAAAGTGTCAGCGAATTCCTGGATAGTCTTTGTAGCGCCGCGCAAAAATAGACTTTCTAAGCAATTGTCGTGGTCGAGATGGACATGCGTAGAGCAAATAACCAAGTCATGGGCATTATGCTGCAAGCTGGTTAATCGTTCCGCCAATGAGCGCTCATGATGATTATAAACATAAGAAAGGGTGGCTATACCATGTTCGGCTTGGTTTTGGCTGATACGCTCGAATTCAATCTCTTTTCGTAACAAGTCGCGGACACCTTCCGAGCGGTTGGTATAACCTCGGGATTGCAGCCAGCGATCAAAATCGGCGGCCAATGAATCACTGAGGGAAATGGTAAAACGCTCCAAAGCAGCACTCCTAAAGACTCGAAAATAACTATTAATTTTAGATAAACATCATGTTAAGGAAACTCTGAACAAGTTGAATCCATTCATAATCTGAAGGTCACAAGTGGTTCGGGTAAGCTCGCCACGAACGTAATCAACACCTTACCGTTCGTCGTGAGCTTGTCGAAGGACTTGTTCAGGGCTTTCTTAAGAACCCCACAACGTTGCGAAGAGAGTACTATATAACAAAAATAACCATGACTGCAGAACCCTATTTCTGTAGTCATTTTAACAAATACCTAGTAAGAGTTCAGGCAGCCTTAGCCTTAAAGCTCTTGCTTGGCTTAACTCGTTTTTTCCTACCAGTTACTGTTTAGGCAATTATTAAGTTTGCCGCTGAACAAAATTATTCTGCGATCTATTAACAATCAAGCATCCACATTTGTTATAAATCCCATAACTTTATATTCTTAGTAAGGCCAGTGCCACTTATCTTCTTCCGGCCTGTCGATGCCATGCTCATAGGCATAGTTACGGCACTCGATTTGCAGGTCGCGTAACTTTTGTTTTACATGTGCGCCGGACACCAGTAAAGACGGAATGCGATTGATAGCGTCAATCGCCAAACTAAAGCGGTCGGTTTCGTTTTGAATAGCTAGTTCCAGCGGTGTGTTGATACTGCCTTTTTCCTTGTAGCCACGCACATGCAGATTATCGTGGTTGTGACGGCGATAAGCCATCCGGTGGATCAACCAAGGATAGCCGTGAAAATTGAAAATTATCGGTTTATCAAGAGTGAATAGGCTATCAAAATCCTGATCCGAAAGACCATGCGGATGTTCGCTGTTTGGCACTAGCTTGTATAAATCAACTACATTAATAAAGCGAATTTTGAGTTGCGGAAAGTGTTCCCGTAACAAAACAATGGCTGCCAACGCTTCTTTGGTCGGAATATCTCCCGCACTCGCCATGACTAGGTCTGGTTCAACGCCATTATCATTACTCGCCCATTCCCAAATACTTATGCCTTTGGTGCAATGTTTAATCGCCGCGTCCATATCCAGATATTGCAGGTGTTTCTGCTTGTCACACACAATCACGTTAATGTAATCGGTACTTTTCAGGCAATGGTTGGCGACGGAAAGTAGACAATTCACGTCCGGCGGCAAGTAGATACGGGTCACAGAGGGGCTTTTGTTGACAACGACATCAAGAAAGCCAGGGTCTTGGTGGGTAAAGCCATTGTGATCTTGCCGCCAGACAGTCGAAGTAATCAGCAGGTTGAGCGATGATACCTCTGCACGCCAAGGCACTTTCTTGGACATGGCAAGCCATTTGGCATGTTGGTTAAACATGGAGTCAATGATATGGACAAAGGCTTCATACGTTGAAAAGAAGCCGTGACGCCCCGTCAACAAATAACCTTCCAGCCAACCTTCCAACGTGTGCTCCGAAAGCATTTCCATCACGCGACCATCCGGCGACAGTTCGCCGCCATCGGCATCTTCCGGCAAAGTGTCTGCGAGCCAGGTTTTCTTGCTGACTTTGTATATGTCATCCAACTTATTTGAAGCGTTTTCATCGGGACCGAACACACGGAAATTGCCCATGTTTTCGCCCATGATGTCGCGCAGGAATTTACCCAGTGGACGCGTGTTTTCCGCCGTGACTTTCCCAGGGCTTTCCAATGCCAAGGCATAATCTTGAAAATCCGGCATCCGCAACGCTTTTCGGAGCAGGCCACCGTTAGCATGGGGATTTGCGCTCATACGCTTTGTGCCTTTAGGTGCCAGTGCCTTAAGTTCAGGAATTAATCGACCCGTTGTATCGAATAATTCTTCCGGCTTATAACTCCGTAACCAATCTTCCAGCATTTTCAAGTGAGCCGGATTTTCTTTCATGCCAGCAAGCGGGACTTGATGAGAACGCCAAAAACCTTCGACTTTGTGTCCATCGACTTCTTTAGGTCCCGTCCAGCCTTTTGGGCTACGGAACACAATCATCGGCCAAAGAGGTCGGGTTGGAACGCCAGTTCGGCGTGCTTCTTCTTGGATTCGTCGAATTTCAAGTACACAAGTTTCAAGAATACCAGCCATCAATTGGTGCATCGTATCGGGATCGCTGCCTTCAACAAAATAAGGGATATAACCGTAACCTTGAAATAGCTGTTCAAGTTCTTCGTGAGAAATGCGCGATAACAGCGTCGGATTACTAATCTTGTAACCGTTCAAATGCAAGATTGGCAACACGGCACCGTCGCGTATAGGATTAAGAAATTTATTGGAATGCCACGATGTTGCCAAAGGCCCTGTCTCGGCCTCGCCATCCCCTACCACCACCGTCACCAGCAAGTCTGGATTATCAAATGCTGCGCCGTAAGCATGAGAAATGCTGTAGCCTAGCTCCCCACCTTCATGGATAGAGCCTGGCGTTTCGGGCGTACAGTGGCTACCGATACCGCCAGGGAAAGAAAATTCTTTGAAGAATTGCAGTAAACCCTCTTCATCTTCGCCTTTATTCGAATAAATTTCCGAATAAGTGCCTTCAAGATAAACAGGGGCTAAGACTCCAGGCGCACCATGACCGGGGCCTACCAGAAAAATGGCATTCAGATCGTACTTGTTGATAAGCCGGTTCATGTGGATGTAGATAAAACTCAAACCAGGGCTTGATCCCCAATGCCCTAACAGCCTGTTCTTGATATGTTCCAGTTTGAGCGGTTCTTTCAGCAAGGCATTATCTTGAAGGTAAATCATACAAGCTGCCAAGTAAGTGCAGGCACGCCAATACGCGTTAATCAGCTTAAGTTCGTCTGTACTAAGAGAAGGCGAATTTGAGCTTTTTGTTGTCGATAGGTTGGTTGACATCATTAGATTAATCTCTTTAATTATTGATAGGGATCGAAAACAAAACGCGGCATTATGGAACTAGGAAATAAATAAAGTTTGGTTGTAAGTTAAAGTTTAAGCGATGCTGATACCCCTGTAATTGGTTTGCCGATTACTGTAATCTCAAATTTGTCTTTTTATCACTATCCTTAAACCAGAGTGACTTGATCGCTTCTAAGAGCAGTACGCTCAGGAAACTGGCGAAAATACACACACCAAGGTCATCCCAATGTAATTTGTCAAAATGGAATAGAAGCTGCGCTGGCGGAAAATACACGGCAGTTGCAAGAAGGGCAATTACACTGCCAAACAGAGTCCAAAGCGAGAGGTTAGGTTGCCAAAAAGCACGGCTAAGGGACGCTTTAAACGAACGGTTGACCAAAATAAGCCCCATATTCATAAGGACTAAAGATGTGAAGACGAGCGCACGTAAATCAGGCGCTGGCAGACCCATTCGTGCCGCACCTATAAAAACACCTGACAATATCGCTAAAACCAAAAAACCTTGAAGGGCTGCCCATAAAATTCGCTTTGGCAAAATCAATGGGCTTGCCGGGTCACGCGGGGGGCGGTGCATCACGTCTTCTTCCTCTTGTTCGGCTTCAAATACCACTGAACAAGCTGGATCAATAACCATTTCGAGGAATGCAATATGTATCGGTGTGAGGATAAGTGGCAGCCCCAACAACAATGGCAGTAGCGCAAGCCCTGCAATGGGAATATGGACAGCGATTATGTATTCAATCGCCTTACGCAGATTGTCATAGATACGCCGCCCCAGGCGGATGGTTTTCACGATTGAGTTAAAATCATCATCCAATAGGACAATTGCCGATGCTTCACGCGCAACATCAGTACCGCGCCCACCCATCGCAATACCAATGTGAGCGGCCTTGATTGCCGGTGCATCGTTTACACCATCGCCCGTCATGGCGACGATCTCGCCGTTTGCTTTCAGGCTTTGGACTATACGAAGTTTTTGGTTAGGTTGGATACGTGCGAATATCGATGTCGATTTTACCCGTAGGGCAAGATCATCATCGGACAGGGCTTCGATGTCGTCGCCAGTCAGCACATCCGTCGCATCCAGCCCAGCCTTTAACCCGATGGCATGGGCGGTTGCGGGATAGTCTCCGGTTATCATCACAATCCTTATCCCAGCCGAACGGCATTCGGTAACAGCGGCAGGTACGTTGGCACGTATGGGGTCAGCAAACCCTATAAGCCCTGCATACTCAAAATTCAGGCCACGGGGCGTTTCAGGCAAGTCGTGTTCCTGCGTAGCATTCAGCACGATTGCTTTAGCGACCCCTAACACGCGGATTCCATCAAGCCCCAAGGCATCTACCTGTTTTCGAATACTGTCTAACCGCTCTGGGGACAACTGACAAAGCTCGGCTACGGCTTCAAGAGCACCCTTAGCATACGCCGTGCCATTTTCATCGCCTTCGCTGGTCATAATGTTTGCTACCGCAAATAAATCCGGCCTGAGACCATAAGCACGAATGAGCGTGCGCTTTGTGAAACTAGCGTCGTTAGAACCAATCTGCGCCTCTGCTAAGGCGTGTATGGCTAAGTCCATTGAGTCAGTGGGTATGCTCGGACACGCGAGCAGGGCAATTTCCAATGTTTCCTTGGACTTATCTGATACCGTAGGCTGTCCATCTTGATCCCAACGAGCATCTTCGTTGACTATAGAAACGACCGTCATGCGATTTTCGGTGAGTGTTCCCGTCTTGTCAGTGCATAACACTGTGGTAGCGCCAAGTGTCTCTATCGCGGAGGCACGGCGGGTAAGCACTCGTGCTTGTGAAATACGCCACGCGCCCATCGCCATGAATACAGCTAATACCAACGGGAATTCTTCTGGCAGCAAAGACATTCCAAGTGCAATACCACTAAGCATGGCCTCAAGCCATGAACCACGCAGCAGTCCAAATAGCAAAACTGTTAACGTTCCTACGAACGCGCCGATAATGGCAAAGTTGCGTACAAACGATTGTATTTGCAGTTGCAACCCAGGTTGTTCTGTTTCGATACTCCCAAGGGATCGTCCGATCTTGCCCATTTCACTGCGGATACCAGTTGCATGGACCAATGCTTGTCCAGTGCCTCGGACAACGAGTGTTCCAGCAAAGACATAAGGTAAGTCTTCACCTCCCGGTTTCGGCACGACACGTTGATATTCACTCTTTACAATGGCATCTTGCGTTAATTTGCGGACAGGCATGGCTTCGCCAGTGAGCAACGATTCGTCGAGCAGTAGGTCTTGCACCATTAACAGCGTTGCATCTGCCGCTACCCGATCACCTTCCGAGATCACGATTAGATCGTCTCGCACCACTTCCCTACCAGCAATGTGAACTCTCTTACCATCGCGGATTACCAGTGCCCGTGGACTCGCAAGATTTCGCAACGCTTCCAATACATGCTCACTGCGAGACTCTTGAACAATAGTGATAATAACGGAGAAGCAAGCAAACAAAAGCAACATGATAGCTTCTGTTCGGTCGCCGAGAAGCAGATAGACAATACCACCACCGAGTAACAGCGCGAACATAGGTTGGCGTAATATTTCGAATAAGATACGCAGAAATCCGCGTTGGTCTGGCATTGGAAGCTCGTTGTACCCGTCCTCTTCCAGACGTTCCGCAGCCATTGCCTCACTTAAGCCAAGCAGTTTAGTCGATTCGATTCCATTCTCGCCAATAGCTTCGTTATCGTTAATTACGGCAGTGGAGGCCGTTTCAGGCATCGATTTTAACCTTGAACCAGCTGTTAGCATCCTCCGTAAGGTATTGTCACGAACAAAGTAGTGATGAAACAATGCAGCAGCAGCGTGTAAACCGATGAGAAAATATCCCACCGTTCCAGCCGCTTCATGTATCTCTTTGGTGAAATCAGCCACATTTTTGCTCTCGTTGATGAGCGCAGGTAGTTGTAGTCCGAAGAAAGGTATAGGCTTTCCTTGGGCGCTGAGGATAAGCCAACCTACCAGCGGCATTGCAATCATTAGCGCATAGAGCGCTGATCGTATTAATGCGGCTGATAGTTTCTGCCATTTTGGCAGTTCTGGGTCATTTCGAGGGGAGGGGGCCGTTATTGCTAATAACAATCGAAACCAAACTAATACAAATACAGAGAGTCCCAGCATAAAATGCCAGGTTTTCAGCATGTCCCGAATATCGCTACCTTTTGGATAAAACTCTCGAAGTTCTATGCAAGCATATACTGCGATGAGCAGGAGCAACATAAACCAATGGAGGCCAATCGAAAGCCATCCGTAACGCTCTTTGCTATTACGCCATTGCATTTGTTTTCTCCAAATAGAGGGCGGCTCATGATAAATGAAAAAGGCTTGGATGCCGATAGTTAGTCAATCTGTATCTAGTTATTTTACATAGAAAATACTAATATTATCTCGAATAAATAACGAAGACAAAATCATATAAGTCTAGTTTTAGGCGCTGAATAAAGCCAATGGCAAGTTCGGGTAATGTGTCTTGACGGCAACATAAGCATTACCGTCATTAACATGTCAGTTTGGATAAGATTATTTCTGCCTATCTTGAGAACCATCAGCGATAACTAGATTCCTTATTGCAGCCATTCACAGTGCGATAGCGTACATAAGCACTACATTGCGAAACATCAAATAGTCAGACTATTTTCAAGCTATCCACGCGAAGACTGACCAAGCCCTAGCGACACTCCGAACACGGTGGGTGCAGCAAGCTGTGGGTATCTGGTGATTTGAGTATTCATGCAAATGAACATACGCTTCATACCTCAGCGATCACGTCCATGCCCACGTTTGTTGTCGTGATTGTCGTTTCTACGCTTCCCATGGTCGTCATTGCGTCGGTTACCATTATGTTCCTGATAACGCGGAACATACTCGCGGTTGTACCAGTTGTCCTGCACAAAATACACTTTATCGCCGCATGCATTGTAGTCGCGGCAGTGTTTATTCCAATCACTGTAGTGATTCGGTGGGACTCGCATATAAATCGGTGGTCGGGCCATCGCTCCCCGATTGACTATTATCGGCTGACGGTAAAGCACTTGAGGTTGAGGATAGTTTCTAGTGTCTAGCCTACCATAGTATCCAGGTTGGCCAAGTCCAGCATAGGGAACGGTCATCTGTCCTGTTCTTGCCGGAACTCCTACGCAACCTACTAGAAAGAGTGTAGATACCAGGGTTGCATATAATAGACACGTAACTTGTATTGATCTGGGGTGGGAAGTGATTTTCATTTTAATGTTCCGTTCTGGGTTAAGGGTTGGAAGTATCGAAGCTATCGCAACGATTACCAGTTTTTTATCTCGGAATCAGTGCAGTCTGATTGGAAAACAGCTGACTTTAAGACATTTGTATTAATTAGAATCTTAATTTCAGACATTCACAGTACGCTAGCGAACATTAGCTAGTGTTTGAAAAATCGAACCTAATTCAGTCCCTATGTGCGTCAACAGACAGACGTTGTAGTTCTTATTGATTACATTAAATTGCCGTATCTTAGAAGGTTGCATTGGATGCACCATGGAAATGCAAGGTAGTTGAAGGATATGCTGATGTGGCGAAGATCTGCTTATGTTTATTATTCAATCACCTCGAGACTGCCCGACAGAAATAGCAACAAACACATTGTCTTTGTGCAAAGGAATCAAAAGTGAGCGTTGGTACATCAGAAGCGGCATAGGTACAGATGCGAAGCTGTGGAAACATTTAACAAAAAGGAAATTTTATGAAAACGATACAAAAACTTACACGCAATGCAGTTATTGCAGCAATGCTCCTCGGCCTGGGTGCGTGTACCGGTATGTCAAGGCAGGGTCAGAACACTGCCATCGGCGCTGGTGCCGGAGCCCTCGGAGGTGCTGTTTTGACTAACGGAAGTGGCCTCGGGACTATTGGCGGTGCCGCTGTAGGTGGCGTGATCGGTCACGAGGCCAGTAAACCAAACCGAAGATAAATATCACATTCTGGTCTTGTGGAGTTAAAGAGATACGGCATTCAGTCTGTGGCTATGTGCCTGCATGTATCATCGGTATCCTTGTTGACCGACTTTATAGAATCA
>JABFSV010000510.1 GCA_013140405.1 Methyloglobulus sp.
ATTCGATTATTTAGGTTCTGACCTTGGCAAATTACCCATAGCTCGTGCGGTATCTGCCTCGTCGGCATTCCCCTTTCTCCTGAGCCCGATTACACTCCAAAACTACCCCCAGGCTAAAGAGTTTTCATTGCCTAAAGACATAGAAAATGGTTTAAAAAACTATGACTATAATCGACGCTTATGGCATTGGGCGCTACGTAAAAGCGAATACCTTAACAAGGAAGAAAGACCTTTTGTACACCTGATGGATGGGGGGTTGTCGGATAATATTGGCATGAGGGCATTTGAAAACGTTTATCGGCGCAGTGGTGGTTTTATCCGTGAACGGATGAACATTGCTCAAGATAACCCCAACCAGGGAAATGGCATTAAGAAATTGATTTTTATTGTGGCTAATGCCCGTACCGAAACTCAGGATAAGATCAGCAAAACTGATATCCCCCCAGAATTAGCTGAAGTTGGTTTCAAAACTGCCACTATATCACTGGATAACTACAGTTTTGAAACAATCGAATCGATGCATGACCTGATCAAACAACGGAAACAAACCCAACAGACATGGGTCGATTGTGAAGCCAAACTTAAGGAATGCCCAGCTTCACTCCCGCTAACCCCATTATCCAGAGAAATTGAACCTGTTTTCATTGACTTGAGTTTTGAGGCTGTACCTGAACCAGGGCTCAGAAAAGAACTTTTAACTATGCCGACTAGTTTTTCATTGAATAAAGATGACGTAGATAAAGTAATTCGCGCTGGTGAGGAATTGCTGGAAAGTGCCCCCGCATTCCAATCGCTTAAAAAAGAAATTGGTGTCCCTGCAACACATTGATATGGGCTAGAAACGAAACAAATTACACGGCAGAGAAATCGATTCCGCAAACTCCAAGATACTAAAACCAATTAGAAGCGGACATTTGAAAATTGTGTAACATCCTGTGCCGTGAATATCTCATTGCGACCCTGAATAGACTGCGCCAGGATAAGCTGGCAAAGGATAGGAGGTGAAAGTCCTCTACGAGATAAGGTCTAGCCAACCGTCTCG
Source organism: Methyloglobulus sp. (assembly GCA_013140405.1). Classification (GTDB taxonomy): domain Bacteria; phylum Pseudomonadota; class Gammaproteobacteria; order Methylococcales; family Methylomonadaceae; genus Methyloglobulus. Next base: position 1,043 of record JABFSV010000510.1, read on the forward strand.
ACCCCGAGTGATGCGCGGTTTCCCGCGAGGGTAAGTTCGCCAACGGATATTGGTGTGGCTATTAAGGCGTGTTACAGTTAGAATTTGTTGAAAACCAAGGCGTATCATTAGTGATCAATGTGCTTCACCTTAATAAACAGGTCTTTTATATTAACTTTGAATTTGTTCTTAATGCCTAAGATTAATAGCTTTGCGGAAATATCTAAAACAAGATTTATCGGTATTTCTGCTTTATTTTTGATTGGGTTCAGCCTCTTATTTTTGTGGAGACCGCTCATGAACGACGCAAAAGAAGACGAAATATTCAACCCTAACCAAACCAGCGCATCCATGCTTATCAAGTTCGCCCAAAAGCGGGTCGAAAAGCTCAATGACTCACTCGACACCGGCAAGCTGGAGGCGGAAGAACAACGTCTGATAATTTTATATGACCTCTACATTAAAGCTAGAAGCTACGCCATCTTAAATAAAGTGTTTTTTTGGATTTCAATCATTTCTGCCATTGCCGTTTTGCTCTGGCCGTCGTTGAGCGTCATTTTACAAACCAACAACTATGAGTGGCTAAAGTCCGCAGTAGTCCAAACCACAGTGACCGGAATTGCGGCGTTGGCATTTGCTTTTTACAGTCAATACAAAGACAAACAAACGTATACCGAAAACCTTATGCGATTCGTCCTGTTTTCAAAAGAAGAAGCGTCTGTTGTTTCCGAAAAAGTCATTGAAGAAATCGCCAAAATCGACAAGGGGTTTAGTTTTGCCCACTTGATAAGTAAAAAAGACCAAGAGTAACCTCCTGTTGGATAATCCCGTTATATGGTATGCACATTTAGCAAAGGTCGGCTTTTGAAAACCACGAATGACCGTTCCTGGCCGAAGGATAGGGGTAGAGAACGGCTTTCGCCGTCCCCTCCCTCCGAACCCGGTGTGCAGTTTTCCCGCGACGGGCTCTCCAGTCAGTTGTTTCCTCATCGGGATTGGCGCGCCAATCTATGGGCATTTGACATTGTGAATAGCCCAAGATCAGCGAAGAAGGCATTTGGCCATTGTTTATGATCGTTCAGGCATCGTCCTTGTCCCGGTCGGTGCTTTTGTCGGCGCAACATAGCCCGTAATCGACGACGAACAAAGCCATCAATTGTTGGGAACGTGAACCGGTGGGCATGTTGGAAATACGCGTACCAACCTCTAAGGGTCGGATTGAGCGACGCAATCACGTAGCCGATGGAATTCCCCTCGTTACGCGTCGTCTTGGCGCGAATCTTGTCCTTTAAGGACATCAGACTTTTCTTGCGCACCAAGCGCTTGCCTGCTTCAAACCGGTACCCCAGAAACTCGAACCCTTGACCGTCTACCCGGCAATCCCCAAGATGGGTCTTATCCGGATGGAGCGTCAATCCGTTCGCAGTCACCCACGCCCGCATACGGGCTAGCGCTAAATGCGCCTCCTCCCGACTACGGCACAACACCACGCTGTCATCGGCATACCGTACCATCACCAACCCGGCCTCACGCATTTCTACGTCAAGCTCGTGAAGGTTAATATTGGCA
>JABFSV010000053.1 GCA_013140405.1 Methyloglobulus sp.
AATTGCTGGCAATGGGCTTAACGCCAGGCACAGAATTCAGCATTACTCGGTTTGCGCCTATGGGTGATCCGGTCGAGATTAAATTGCGGGGATTTGCCCTCACACTTCGTAAGGATGAAGCCTCAGTTTTGCAAATCGAGAAACTTTGATGGTTAACCGCTTTACGGTGGGGGTGGTCGGTAATCCTAATTGCGGAAAATCGACGCTGTTCAATGCGCTCACTGGTGCCAGCCAGCATGTCGGCAACTGGCCAGGTGTCACCGTAGAAAAAAAGACCGGTGAATATCGCTTCAACGACCAGCTAATACAAGTAGTAGACCTTCCAGGGACTTATTCGCTAGAGTCATCGGACGATCAAGTGTCCTTGGATGAAAAGGTTGCCAGGGATTATGTCGCCTCTGGTAATGCTGACCTCATCATCAATATTGTCGATGCCTCTAACATAGAGCGAAATCTTTATTTAACGTCCCAGCTTCTTGAAATGAAAGTGCCGATGGTATTGGCGCTCAATATGATGGATATTGTCAAGCAGCGCAGCATCAAGATAGACTTGGAATTTATTTCCCAGCAATTGGGATGCCCAGTTGTGGCGATTTCAGCGGCAAGCAAGAATGGCATCGCTAACTTGAAAGAGGTCATCAGCCTTGCCGCACAAAATAGGCCGATACCTACCGTAATTATTCATTACCCTTCAGCGTTAGAGCAAGCAATTAATGAACTTTCCTCAGCCCTAAAAATATTCCACTATCCTTGCGATTTACGCTGGCTGGCTATCCGCTTGTTAGAAGGCGATACATTGGCCAAACAAACTGCCAATCCCACTATACTGCCTTTGGTTTCGGAATTGCAAAACAGGGTTGAAGATGAAACCAACGATGAAATTGACATACTGGCTGCCGATGCCCGCTATGGATTCGTCAATCAATTGACGCAAGCCGCTGTTTGTCGATTAACTGATGTAGGGCGGCGTACCACAGATAAGATTGACCGTATCGTGTTAAACCGATTTTTGGGTATCCCCGTCTTTCTGATGGTCATGTACGCGATGTTCATGTTCACCATTAACATGGGTAGCGCATTTATTGATTTCTTCGACCAAGTCGTCGGCGCGTTATTGGTTGATGGCTTAGCTGAACAGCTTGGGAAATTGAATTGGCCACAATGGCTGATTGTTTTGGTCGCCAATGGCACGGGTGGTGGGGTTCAGGTGGTTGCCACGTTCATCCCAATTGTCGGTTTCCTATTCCTGTTTTTGTCAGCCTTGGAAGATTCAGGTTACATGGCTAGGGCAGCGTTTGTGATGGACAGGTTCATGCGGATGATCGGCTTGCCAGGTAAATCATTCGTACCCATGATCGTCGGTTTTGGGTGTAACGTACCGGCGATTATGGCGACCCGTACGTTAGAAAGCCGACGGGATAGGATACTGACTAACCTCATGAACCCGTTTATGTCCTGTGGTGCGCGGTTGCCGGTGTACGCCTTGTTTGCCGCCGCGTTTTTCCCGACAGGTGGGCAAAACATGGTATTTGGCTTGTATCTGCTAGGTATTGTGGTTGCCGTTTTGACGGGCTTGATTATGCGACATACCTTATTCAAGGGCGAGTCGATGCCGTTTATCATGGAACTGCCGACTTATCATCTACCGACCGTAAGAGGCGTTTTGACAAGAACCTGGGATAGGCTTCGGTCATTTTTGTTCAATGCCGGAAAAGTCATAGTGCCGATGGTATTGGTGTTAAATTTCCTGAATGCCTTGGGTACGGACGGCACATTGGGGCATGAAGACAGCAACAAATCGGTGTTAAGCGCCATAGGTAAAAGCCTTACGCCTTTGTTTAAGCCGATGGGGATAAGCAATGACAACTGGCCCGCAACAGTGGGAATTTTCACTGGCGTAATGGCTAAAGAAGCCGTCGTTGGCACCTTGGATGCCTTGTATGGACAGATGGGTGCAATAGATGGCGAACCATCTGAAAAACCGCCATTTAAGCTGAGCGTAGCGTTAATCGACGCATGCAAGACGATTCCCAAAAACTTCGCGGAACTTGCCGATAACGTACTCGATCCCTTAGGACTTAACATTGGCAACGTGCAAGACATCAATGCCGCAGCCAGCGAACAGGAAGTCCAAACCGCCACCTTTGCAGCTATGCAGCGCAGCTTTGACGGCAAAACGGGCGCGTTTGCCTACTTGCTGTTCATCCTGCTTTATGCGCCTTGTGTGACCGCGACAGCAGCTATTTTCAGGGAAACCAACCTCAATTGGACGGTATTTGTCGTGGTTTGGACGACGGGGATAGCCTATATTACCGCTGCCGTCTTTTATCAAGTAATGACTTACAGCGAGCATCCCGAATATTCCCTGGTTTGGATAACTGGTTTGCTGTTGGCGTTTGTTACCGTGCTGTTTGGCCTTTGGCTGTTAGGCAGAAATACCCAGGCCCATCATAAGGAGGTCATGCAATGATTCTGTCTGATTTGCGGAGCTATCTGCAAGAACAAAAGCGTGTAGCTTTGAAGGATATGGAGATGCGCTTCAATATTGATGCCGATGCTTTGCGAGGAATGCTGGGCAAATGGATCAATAAAGGTTACGTCAGAAAGCTACCTTCAGGAACGTCATGTTCTTCAGGTTGCTGTAAATGTGATCCCGCCTTAACCGAGCTTTATGAATGGATTGAAAGGTAAACAGGATTATCTGCCGTTTTAAATGTATTCCCCAAAATTGATTTGAGTGGTGTAGCTGACTCAAGTTTTCAACTTAGCTAATGATTGCCCAAGATTGGACGTTAAGTTCGCTTAGGTTCAGCTCATTAGCGCAAGTCATCATTCAATTTGCTCACATTTAGCCAAAGCGCAATATCTACAGCTAGATCGTTCCAGTAGGGATTGCTAAATCTCGATTTGATTTACAGATAAATAGCTAGACAAAAAGCTACGAGAACAATTTGTCCAAAAGTTGTTAAAGAGCCTAATGTCATCGGCATTTAGAGTTTTCTTGATTGAAAGAGGACAGAAACCTAGTTTCCATTTCTGTAGAGAAGCTATCTACACGTCATGTAGGTAACCAAATGATTGGTAAGTAAATGCTTACAAAAAAACGCCTTATTCCCCGCTTAATTTTTACCCAAATAATCCCAGACCTTAGGTGTCACTAAGGTTTTTACCTGAGTCATTTTCAGGTTTTGCCCTAATTTCAATTATTTCAACTTAAGGTAACCTAGTCCACAGGGAGGAAGTATGCGCGTTTCAAAAGGGCTTCCTACCAGGAAGAGTAGGGCTAAAACGTTCATTACTTAGGTACTTGATAGGTATTTATACGTATATACGCATAAATTTAAGCGGGTATATTTATACACCGAACATACACCGAAACTGATGAAAAAATATTGCGGTGTTTAGGATTCTCGACCTAGCTTTTGATAAGGCTGAGGCCGTGTATGCCGGACGTAATATAGAGTTTTTCGTGTTTTAAAAAGTTACTGGTTTTAAGTCTCAAAGAAGGCCGAGTGATTTAAAGCAAGTGCTTTATAAACTGTGTTTAATTGTATAAGAAAACATGGCGTTGTCAAGAAATAAATAATCGTTGATTAAATTATTTTTGGCTTACTGACTATTGGATGTGTTGGATCACTTTTAAGGATAAGGATATTAAGGAAACAAGCGGATTAGTCGCTTGAATGGTCGAAAGCGACTAATCGCTTCTGATTATGGATTGAAGAAAACTACAACTTTTACTGAAGGGGACTTTTAGTGAAAACAACCTTGATAAGGGAAGGGGTCGCGGGTTTGGTCTTTGCCAACGACGTTGACATCTTTGCGAAACATACAACGTAATGAAGGAATTTAACATGAATATAAATGAACATAAGACAGACAAAGACAAGCTACGTAATGCAATACGTACTGTCTTGGCTGGGTCAATTTTAGTAAGTGGCATGGCAAATGCCGTGCTGCGTGACCACGGCCCGTTAAATGCAACGTGGTTTCCCGACTGGTATCGTGACACCAACGGCTTAGCAATGGGTCAATGTATTTATGCCGATGACGGCGGCAACGGCCCACTTTGTTTGACTGGCCCAGCTGATTCCAACCCAAATGGTTTCGCTGGTAACATTGGTGATGAAGCGTTTTATTCCGCGACTGACGTCACGATTCCTATTTCAGGCGGCTCCTTCCTATGGCTGGGTCACTTGGAAATGGCATACGGCAGCGCATCGGGTTCACCTCCAGCAGTTCGGACTGCCACTACACCAGCTACCGAGATCGTATTCTCACGCGAGCGTATGAGAATTGACCTTCCAACCACCAACGACGGTTCCTGTTCCGGGGTATACACCATACGCACACCTTTTGCCGTTCATACCTTTGAGCTAGAAGAAGGACCGCGTGCGTTGTTTTATACCGACGATATCCAGCCTATCATGGGTGATTATAATGCCGTGCTAGCAGGCCACACTGGGCCTTTCCTAACTTGGGACGTGGGCGGAGATGGCGTAAATCCTGTTAGTTCTGCAAACCCTGTCGTAAGTATTACCCCCCCAGTCGGACCAGTCCGTAAATACGTCGGTGATCCAAATCAACTCCACACGTTTGTCGGTAGTACCATCCCAGCAGGGGCAGGTCACTTAGATAAGGGTTTCAACAACTATGTGGAGATCACACCGCCTACTTTGTGTGATTTGGGCGCTGGCGCTGGTGTAGCTTTATTCGAAGATACTGCGGCTATTTCTGGGTTGATGTGGGATCTGCCCATTGCCGACCCGACCAATATTACTAAAGCAACTTACACACGTGACGGGACTACAGCTGGGTTGGATGTTTGGGCATCTGCTTCTAAAAACCAGAACCTGGTATTGACTGCCGCAGACAGCGGGTCGCAACACTTGCCTAGCGTCACCATGAGTGAAGAAACTAAGGATGGTGCTGTTACAGGTTTTTACCATGCCCATCTTGAATTTGATCCAAACCAAACCCTCCCTAACCAAGTCAGCGTGGCCAATCTCAGTAGCAATCCAGTCGCTCGTGATAAGGCTGTGGTGGTAGATGAGGTTGTGGTTACCAAATCCACCTACGATTCAGCTAGTAAGAAACTGTGCATCACTGCTCATTCTGGCGATGAAAACACTCCCGTTCCTTTGCGTCTTGAAGCGCCAGGTTATGGTGCATTTGGCGCTGCAACAGCAGGTTGTCCCGTTGTGGCTGGCAATGATGTGGTTTTGGAAAAAGATCTGAATGACTTCATTGGGGATTTCCGGCTTCCACCAGAAGGTATCTTGATAAAGTCGGACAAGGGTGGACAAGAAACCAGCCAGCCGTCGATGATCAGAAAAGGCATCCCGGATGGATTAAATGTCCGTGCTGTGGATGATGTTTTCACGGGCGTTGAAGGTACAGGCGTGACTAGTCTAAACCTTGTCGATGCGAATCCAGCTATAGCAGATACAGCTCCAACTAACCACCGTATCGTGGTGGTTAGCCAGCCTGAAATCGGCACCGTTACTGCTCCAGACAATGGCGGCAGCGTCAGCTACCAAGCGGTAGAAGGTATGCCTACTTCAACTCAGAGCTTCTACTACGCCATACAAGATACGACTGATGAGACTGTATCAAATGTAGCAAAAGTAGAGCTGGGCATTACTCAAGTCATTCCACCGCCAGTGGGTGTTGCCGATAGGCAGGGTGTATTCCGTACCAGCGCAGGATCGACTATTAATGTCCTAGCCAATGACGTGACCGGCTTGACTAACACTGCAATCGATCCAAACTCGATTCAAATAGCAACAGCTCCAGCTCGCGGTACGGCAACAGTTGCCAATGGCGCAATCACCTACACACCGGTGGGTCAAAGTGGGACTGCAACCAACACATTAGACACATTTACCTACACGGTGGCTAATGTTAGCGGCTCACGCTCAATACCTATCACGGTGCAAGTTGTCTTGAAGTCAGCAGCCGAAGCCGTGGCCTTCCAACGCGTCCGCTTTAACGGTGGCTGGAATATTCGCTTCACCAGTAGTTATGCAGGTGCCGCTGGTGCCGTCACCTTGGCGCCAACCGCTTCTTGTGCGTTGACTGCAAACCCAGGAGCTCCAGCCAATGTTGGGCCAATCGGTAGTACTGTCAGCCCGACTGCTGGAGCCAACAGCTATGTGGTAGGCGGTGGAACCCCAGTACCATCAGGTAATAACTGGACTGTACGTTGCACCACGAGCAGTGGTGGTTTCCAAAGCCGGACTGGAACGCTGTAAAGCCGGTCGGACTGATAGGGAAGTCTAAAAAACACGGCGGTCACTTCAGGGTGGTCGCCGTGAACCCTAACAAATCAGAGGTTGTGGTTATTTTCTTTATGGCCACAACCACATTTAGTAAGCGGATGAACCAACAAAGTCATTATCCATTTCTTTGTTTTTATTAATGATAACTGTAGTAGGCAAAGTTTAGTGCAAGCTGCTTTTGCATTGAGTGACAGATTCTAGTCATATTCAATGGGAAAGTAATTTTATTTTATAACACATGAACTTACGCATTGTTTTAGGGAATACACCGTGGGGCAAGCCTGTTAGGATTTTGGCCTTAACACCTTAAAGAATACGACATGTCATTAATAGTATTAGTAGGCAGTCAATTTGGTTCATGCAGTTTTTCTGCGCTTAAAACGAGGTTTAACAATGCACACAAAGACAATTACAAATAAATTAGCGTTCGCGCTCTGCATGGCTCTCGCCTTGCCAGTTGCCGCTGCGCCGAGACTGATCGGCGATACTGATTTAAAGGCCACCAAGACGAGTTATTCGTTCTTTTACGCCGACCCCAACAAAGTCCAGTTGACAACCGCAACGATCCTGACTCAATTGCAGGAACGCCTTGTTGCGGCAGGGTTAAGCACGACCCCTTGTCTCATACCGGCTGACCAAAACGCCAATAACATGGTCTGTGGATCAGGTGCTATTCGCTTTGGTACTGATTTTTTTTCTTTCAACAGTATCACTAATATTCCCAAACCAAATCTTCCCTTCACGGCTGCCGACTCGGATACGGGGCTGGACAAAGTCAGCCTGGAATTTGGTGTTAATGGAAGGGTTCCAGCAATTAATCAACCCAATGAGATGCCACGTATTGTCCATGTTCGCTTTAACAAGCGCATCGCCCAATTCGGAATGGCGTTCGACCCATACATTGTGACCGACACTCCTGACTTATTCGAGGGCCGTGTGTCTGACGGCATACAGTTCGTCGTCAACGGTCAAGCAACACCCATTCGTGATTTTACCCAGGAAACGCGCGGCAATATTCCTTTTGTCGGTGTGGAAGACACCCACGGATTTACCGAGTTGACCATCATCAGCACAGGCGGTGGATCCATTATTGGTGACCAGTTCACCATCGTGCCTTTGGCTAATTTCTGAGATCACGACCATGAAATTATTACAAACTACAATTAGAAACCTGCTGGCGATTCCACTGGTACTCGGTTTGCCGTTTGGTGCAATACACGCCGCACCACAGTACATCGTCACTGACCTTGGCATCCTAGGCGGCACTTACAGTAGCGGTGCAGCTATCAACGAGGCAGGCCAAGTGGCTGGTTATTCACATATAGCTGGAAATGCTGCCCTACATCCATTCCTTTGGCAGAGTGGTGTGAGCCTAGGGCTCAACACGCTAGGCGGCACACACGCAATGGCTTTGGGCATCAATAGCAGTGGACAGGTTGTTGGTAATTCGCAAATAACAGGTAACACAGCTAGTCGCGGATTCGTTTGGAATGTGAATGCCATGTCGCCATTATCGACGCTCGGCGGCACTAGAAGCCGAGCCACTGCCATTAATAACAACGGTGTTATCACAGGTGCTGCTAGCGTGCTAAACGATACCGCCGAACACGGTGTCATTTGGCCCACTTCTCTGGTAACCACGCCTACAGACCTTGGCACATTGGGCGGTGTTAATAGCCAAGGCAATGACATCAATATTAATGGCCAGGTTGTCGGCTATGCCGAAAATGCCAGTGGGCAAACTCACGCCACTCGTTGGATATCGCCTTACAACGCAGCATCGCGTTTGGATTTAGGTACCCTGGGTGGAACTTATAGTGAAGCCTACGCTATTAACACTGCGGGACAAGTCACTGGGGTTTCGAGTAACACAGGTGATGCGCGGTTTCGCGGTTTCGTCTGGCAGGCAGGGCAGGGCATGGTAGATATTGGTTCCCTGACCGCAACAAGCACTCATACGGCTGGTATGGACATTAATACCAACGGCGATGTGGTCGGTTATTCTTCCACGGCAGGTGGCGCAGCGAAACGCGCTATCGTCCGTAAGGCTGGAGTGGCTTTGGCTGACCTCAACGGACAAATTCTACCAAATATCGGTTGGGTGTTGTCCGAAGCACACGCTATTAATGATGCTGGTCAAATTGTCGGTATCGGCACCTTGACGAAAGTAGACACGCTTAACAATTTAAACCGTGTGGAACACCACGCATTTCTGCTGACACCAGATACCGTAAAGCCGACTATAACCTGTCCCTCAACGGTCACCACGAATGGTACACAGCCAGCTAGTATCGGTGCAGCGGTCGCCCAGGATAAC
>JABFSV010000004.1 GCA_013140405.1 Methyloglobulus sp.
ATGTTATCGGCTAATCAATAGCTTTCAACAACTTCACATAACCACGGGCAGCCGCAAAGAAGTTATTTGCCCCATTATTCAAAACCATCAAACCCGCCACAACGCGTTTTGCAAACCAACATCCCAAAAAATGCGGGCTGATGCTGTATGGATACCATCAACCCGCTAAGATGAGAGGAAGGTGCAAACTTACGTGGAGAGAGTCCAGTGGAGTGTAAGCATGCGATGCCTGGTTTTGGGCAAGGAGATCTCACCTCCTCCACAACCTAGGCAATGAATATAAAGCAATTTCAATGCCAAGTATTTTGATGGATTTTGGGCTGTTTTTTTGTTTACGAGAGAGGGTTGATTTCTCTGCTTTATAGTATTATCCAATTGATAAATAACAAATAGATTGCGATTTCTTGGCTCTGGGCTATAGCTTAGGGAATTTTGCGAAATGCCGGATTTTGCAGGGTAAAACTCGGAAACTTCCAAAAAGTGTGTCATATCACGCACTTTTCAAAAAATCGCGTGCCTCTGTAACGCCCGTGCTGCGCGGCTTCCAGAAAAAACTGTGTCATATGCCGCAGTAGGTGTGTGATATGACACACTTTTTATATAATTATTTGGCTGCTATTTTCAGTTTTTATGGAAAGTAGGTAAAAAAGGGCTGAATTAGGGGGATAGGTCATTGGTAAAGTCCCTGTTGGCGGACAGGATAATGGATCGGTATTTATCCTTGGCAGCCAAGCTGAATTTGTATGAATCATTATTGAGTAGTTACAAATTGCGCCCGAAACCACTAATAAACATACCCCTGGTTATTGAAGGCACTCATTACACATGGCTTTAACCAAAGTTGGCGCTTTTGGCAGCTATGTGGTACTTCCACATATGGCGATTTTTTGAACGTCTCAAGAAGCTGATCTGAGCGTCAGGTATCAAAAACGGCGACAGTCGGTTTTTGGCCGGGTGGAGCCTGTGGGCTCGTCAACTGGTTAAAAGTTTTGAATGTCCGTATATGGACACCTCCCGTATTGCAAGCAAAAATCACCTTTGGCGTTTAAGTACGACTGCACACGTATATTCGGCCTCTTAATTGAACATATTTGTTCGGGCCATAATGGGCTATTCGCGCGTTTGCTCCTCATTGTTCTCACGTGTTCTAAGACACTACGGACATTCCAGGTTTTGCAAACGCCGGTTCGACCTGTTCGCCATCAGAAGTTGTTGCTTTACAAATCGTGGTTGAACGGTGTTTTATCCCAACCGGCTTAAGTTTGAAGGCTTGCCTTCGGACTTAGGCCGGTTTGCCTACCGGCAGGTAATCGGTTTCTTTGGTCAACAAGGCCCACGCTATCCTGGCGTTTTTGTTCGCCAAGGCAACCGCGGCTACGTTTTTGTGCCGCCTACCGCATAAGTTTTGCAACCATTGACTCCTTGGGTCCGTCTTCTTGTCGATCGCCTTGAGTGCTGACCTAGCACCGTGGATCAGCAAGGTCCGCAAATAGGTGTCCCCCCGCTTACTTATCCCCAATAGGCGGTCTTTGCCGCCACTGCTATGCTGTTTGGGTGTCAACCCTAGCCAAGCCGCCATGTCACGCCCGCGCTTGAACTGTTTGCCATCACCCACGGCACAAACAATAGCGGTGGCATTGATCGGGCCAATGCCGGGAATGCTTAGCAAGCGCTTGGCAGCAGGGACACTATGAGCTAAGGCGTGGACTTTTTTGTCCATTTCCGCCACCCGTTCATCAAAAGTGATGAGATCCTTCCACAAGTCATCCAATAACGCCCTGAAATCGAAACTGAGGCCATTTTCGGCATCTTCAAGCAAATCCGGCAAAGCCCGACGCAAGGTATGTAAATGGCGACCAACAACTAGCCCATACTCCGATAACAAGCCCCTGATCTGATTAGCTTTGGCAGTCCGTTGTCGAACCAGTTCGCTACGAATCCGGTGGATCGCCTGCAAGTCTTGCTGGGTGACCGTCTTGATGGTAACAAAACGCATCGAAGGCCGACCTACCGCTTCACAAATGGCCTCTGCATCATTGGCGTCGTTCTTGTTGCTCTTGACGTAGGGTTTAACAAACTGTGGCGCAATCAGCTTCACGGTATGGCCTTGCTTCTGTAACTCCCTTGCCCAATGATGGGCTCCACCGCAGGCTTCCATACCAATCAAACAAGGGGGCAGCGTGGCGAAAAAACTTAGCAATTGGTTTCTCCGCAACTGTTTGCGTAACACAACTTTATCCTGACAGTCCACACCATGCACTTGAAAGACTAATTTTGCCAGATCAATACCGACTCGTTTAATATTCATCTCGGATTCCTCCTCCGGTTGTTTGGAAAGTTTTATTCTACCAAACTGGCACATCGATGCCGTTAGGTGGGAGGGGTCCATACCATTGTTCTTGCTGCCTTATACAGGTTATACTTGTTAAGTGTGCATGGATCAGCCAAGTGCCCAGTAACACTCTAACAATGGTTTTTAACGAGAAAATTTATGTCAGCAATTGTAGAAGGCAAGGTCAAGTGGTTTGACGATGCAAAAGGTTTCGGTTTCATCGAACAAGAAGGCGGCAAAGATGT
>JABFSV010000102.1 GCA_013140405.1 Methyloglobulus sp.
CCGAAGGGGAGTTGTGCATCGTGACGAACCGAGGACGAACGCGGGCAGCCGAAGGCATTAATCGCCACGTGATTTTTCGCCGCTAAAATCGGATGGATCCCATTTTAGCTTTCGCGAAAAATAGTGGTGCGCTTAAACAGAAAACCCATCAATAGGTATCGCTGTGCCAGATGCTGCCATAAATTGGATTGTCATGCTAGCGTTCATAAGCTTGGGCGATCAGATACAAGTCCCAGTGGCTAACAATTGTTTGGCTTGTAGGTAGTTATGGTTTCGTTAGTAGTCGGGTAGCTATGGTTTGTTTAGCCCTTAAAAGACTGGCAAATATTACAGGACTTATGAACCGGTCATTGGGTGAGAACCTGATGGCTAGGACAATGGATCAGGTGCTGTAGCTTTTGCGAATAAACAGTCACATTGCCAATACTGACAAGCGAGGACGGCGTTATTGCCAAGTTGTGGAATATAAATTTAGGGGGTGTGCAGCCTGCACACCCCCTAAAATAAGCGAGGTCAACTATTGACAAAAGCTTTATATAAAAACTCAAGTGCTGGCAAGGACGTGGTTCGTAAGCGGATTAGGGGATACCAGGCGCAGTCTGTGATTCAATAGCTAGGGCAATGACGGCGGCGGCATTAAGATTCAAACAAACATTTCGTTTGCCTTATCCCATCTATCTCACTGTCCAAAAACTGACAACAGGTGCTGTCTATCTGCGCTGGCGTAGATCAGGCGCAAAAGGCAAGCAACCTTGAAGGAGTACACGGAAGCGTAACGCTAGTGGAGCGGTGTACGACGACCCCCGCGTAGCCGTAGGGGCCGGGCGTGTTGACGGAGTTGGAGCGCAAGCGGAAGCGTAGTCAACATGCAAGGCCATCCGACACGGCGTCAAGTCATTTGGGCAGTCGTGATGCACAGCGTACCGAAGGGGAGTTGTGCATCGTGACGAACCGAGGACGAACGCGGGCAGCCGAAGGCATTAATCGCCACGTGATTTTTCGCCGCTAAAATCGGATGGATCCCATTTTAGCTTTCGCGAAAAATAGTGGTGCGCTTAATATTCTGATGGAAGGTAATCTGGGTAAGGCGTTGTTAGGGGCTCTTCCCTCAGCGGTTAGGCAGACCTATTTACGGTTTCACCAAGAAGTCGTTAGCCTGAATTACCAACATGCCCTGCTGTTATCGGAACAGCGGCGGTTGGAATTTTATTTACAACAATTACAGGCACTGGAACAACTTAAAGTCCAATTTGGGGTTAATGCCCCAACTAACTGACGAAAATGAAACAGCCCAAAATTAATCGCTTTTTTTGGAAGGTCGGTTGATTGTTGCGTAAGTAGCTATTGTATGGCGTAGTAGAGCTTTCAACGTACAGGAGTAAAGCTATGAGCAATCAATTTAGCGGCGTAGGCAATTGGACAGGCACCAGTTTTAAGGACCGTTAAAATCGGCCAGTGGCCGATTTACGGGTTTTCTTTGACCGAAGTATCCCGCTGGAGGATGGAACTTACGAAGATGGTGGTGGATTTTGGCTCACTGTAAGTGCCTGGGGGCATCGCGCTGAGTCTGCCGTTAAGCTGTTGAGTAAAGGCATGCGTAAAAAACGAGGGCAGCCTGCCCATGTCGCCGCACTGGATTAAACCCATTATGAAATTATGGTTATTTAATAGAGCCATATCTCCCCGATTAATCCCGAACTCAACTGGAGTACTGTTCATGTTTGAAACACAGCCCATCACCGGTGATTCATACACGACCTTCATAGCCACTCGCAAAACCCAGTGCCCTGTGGTCTTAATGCTATCGGCTTGCCTGATATTACTTAACGGATGCAGTACTATGGGCGGCAAAGATACGATCCTGCCCCAGGAAGGCGCTTCCATGAAAGAAGTCTATGATGCCCATTTCAAGCATTCAAGCCTTCGCCACCACAACAGCCGGGCACAAATAGGCTCCGCTGGTGCTGGCTATGGCGAGGGGAATCTCACAGGCTATACGCGAGAAACCGATACCGAACTCCAGGCGTTATTCCCTCGTCTGCCCAATCCATCCCTGGTGATGTATGTATTCCCGCATTTGACAGGGACTGGCCAGCCTGTACCCGGATACGCCACCAGCTTTCCGATGTACGACAAGACCGAATATGCCCTCCCCGGCGAAACCGAAGGCAGGCAATAATGCCCGACTCAGTTTGGATTTAATTGGCTTGGGTTTAACAAATCTGCCCAAATAAAGCTCAGCCCAGATCCAATACATCCGGTCAACTATGGCAGGCGGCGGTCAGACCGCCCGGTGACCATTGCCCAGGTCAAAAAACTCTATGACCGTCCACCCTCTTTCACCAATCAACTACCATGGCTGGAATTCGACCACAAGCATCAGGTGGTGCTGTTGGCCCAGAGTGTGTAAAAACGTCGTGGTATAATTAGCCATCCTGATGTGGTTACACTAATAAGCGCGCCACTATTTTTCGCGAAAGCTAAAATGGGATCCATCCGATTTTAGCGGCGAAAAATCACGTGGCGATTAATGCCTTCGGCTGCCCGCGTTCGTCCTCGGTTCGTCACGATGCACA
>JABFSV010000328.1 GCA_013140405.1 Methyloglobulus sp.
CCAGTTTTAAATTTCTACAGCCATTCCGCATTAATTGCTGCCGAGAAATGTTTAATACCGTTCGATTGTGACAGCTTTTCCAGGGAAGCCTTGTATACGCTGATGCAGACCGTCACGGAAATCAAAGCAGACCATAATCAAAAACTGGAAATTGAGGGCATCATTGTCAATCAGTACCAAAAACAAGCCAACCTACCACAACAAATGGTAGAGGCACTAATCGCAGAAGGCTTGCCGGTGTTTGGCGCAATGATCTCACCTTCCATCAAGGTCAGGGAATCCCATTCTGCATCACAGCCCTTAGTGCACTACGTCCCAAACCACAAATTGACCCATGAATACCGGGCGTTGTACGCAGAGATACATGGCAGTTAGAACGGCCTGAGAATTATTGATATTTTTGAGGGAGGGGCTGAAAATTCAGCTTACAAACAACAACTGCCGTACAAACCACAAAACCGTAGGCTTACCCATAATGGTTTTTAGCGCTACATCTTGCCTTTAGATCTTTGATTTACCAAAATCTACCATAAAAAAAACCCAGCACTAAGGCTGGGTTTTTTCCACACACTAAACTAATTAAAGAGCTATAGAGCTTGACTCTGATGGTCTTTGTTTAGTGCCGTCTTGAGGATCCATACAGCCAGTTAAGCCAACAATCATTAACGCGACAGCTACAAGTGATATAACTTTTTTCATAAAATTATCCTCCGATGGGTTTCAATTTTTTATTTTATTGTGCGCCTTAAAAGCACGGTGAATTTATATCATGACTGGAAAGGGGATGCAATAACTAAAACCTTTTCCACTAAGCCTAGTTACAGTGAATTAATGTCTTCCGGTAAATCATAACTAATTTCCTTGCCAGACCAACGCACATTTCCCACAGTAACCCATTCAGTTGCAAAGTTTTTATGTAACTGGTCTGGCACCCACTGGGTAGGGGCAGCAATTTTCTTCATTTTAATATTGAAGACTACATTTTCGAGATTTAAGCCCATCTGATAACCCAAGAAAGCGGTCACTTTCATGATGAATTTTCGCAAACGCACATTATTTATCGTGGGAGTAACGGCAATATTCGCCCACATCGAGTGGACACGTCCCCAATTAGGGGCAAGCAAGCGCCCTTGCTCATTGACAAAGGGCAACCAGTGTTCGACCCCATGTTGGTCGATATAGGTGATCGCCAAAATACGGTCATAACCCGCGAAATGGTCATGCAAATAGAGCGCATGAGGGGTAATGCCGAAAAAGGTCGAAGACACCATAAGCAAGGCATTGCTGGCCTGGGAAATGGGCTTGCTGATATCCAACTTGTCATAGTCGATTGGCAATCGGTACACAAGCCCATAATGAATCGTGCTATTTAATTGCAATACCAGCAAAGCCAGCACTATTTTTGTCAATTTTCTTGAGAGTGCCTTAGGCTTTTTCTGAGCGTACTGCTCAAAAATTTGATGGTATAACGTCTTATCTTGCAGAGGAAGGCCAACGGAACATTCAGCGCCACAATTAATCCTCTGCCGAGAATCGGCAATTGCGCGATATTTTTGTTCTGCCCATTGCCTGATGCCAGGCAACCCTAAAAACACACCAAATATCGCCATATAACGCATTTTAAGCAGGATTTGCCGATAGGTCGCAACTCCGCAATAGATTTTGTTATTCACGTCTAAAGCGTATAAATCGGTCAACAAAATATCCATGCCACAAACAGCCAGTGCGGGATATTTATCGGCGTATTCTTGGGCAGGTTTGAAATCTATGCATTCGAATATATCAAGGTGATTAAGGGTCAGGACTGTACGGTTACATAAAGGGCATTGCTGGTCGTAAAAAACCGTAAGCATTGGCTGTTTGGCTACAAACCGTTTGGCGATACTTCGCCAGCATCTGAACGGCACTAGCAACACATAACAAACGAGCATCCCTATGCCGAATGGATAGATGTTTAAAGTAAGCACGATGCCCAGGTGCAACGACATCCCTATCAACAAATAAACAACGCGTAGCCGCCGATGTGCAAAAAAGAACACGAAGGTCAGTTGGAAAACCATGATCGTGTAGCCTATGGTTTTTTGCAGCCACTCAATGTTAAGCAACGGCGACATATCGAGCGCAGAAACATAATACGGCTGCGTCGCCGGCAACCACGAACCCAAGCCATTGCGCCAATGTTCGGCAAATAGCTTGTGGACGTCTGAATCCAAATACAGCCATCCCAAACAAACAATGATAGGCAAGCGGTACGCCAGTGCGGAAACCATTGCCGGTGGATAATTGCTGTAATGGACAAAGGGATCGCGGAGCTTGTGGCGAAGCCCGTCTATCGAAAATGCACGGTCGCCTGGCATAAACAGCAGAAAAAAGCCCACACCAATCATGAAAGTGTCAAATCCCCCATCAAAATCCCGCTGCATCGACGTAAAATTCACAAAAATGATCCAGAATACGTAATTAGCAGTTATAGCAAATTGATAGCGA
This sequence comes from Methyloglobulus sp., assembly GCA_013140405.1. GTDB lineage: Bacteria > Pseudomonadota > Gammaproteobacteria > Methylococcales > Methylomonadaceae > Methyloglobulus. The sequence goes on from JABFSV010000328.1 coordinate 2,488, forward strand.
TAACCTACTGCCACGAAAGCAGCCACCATTCCCCATAGGCATAAGAACAGAGGAATACCTGGAAACTCAATATCTATATAAGGGACAGGGTCGAAGATTAAATGATTGAAATAATACAGGAAAAATATTTCCTGTAACGTCACCAGCCCATAAAGAATGCGAAACAAGCCTATACCCGTAGCGGGTACTTTTTGCGAAAGCAGGTGGAGAATTTTTTGGTAAACAAATTGATACATTTTAAAATTCGAATCTTCGAAAAAAAATGTATGGATTATCAGGCAAGGGCGGCGGGAATAATATGCAACACTAGATAAACTAAGGCCGCTAACGACTCAAAAGAATCGATAGCGGCCTGAGAACAGAAAAAATCAAATAACGGCTTATTGCTCGTCGTCTGGATGTGGCGCGAAAACCCATTTCAAAAGCATAACAACCGCACCTACCACTACAATAAGACCCACAACACCCGCTGGTGTTTTCAATGTTTCAGTTAAATCTAAAATGAACCCCATGTCTGTCCTACCTTTTAATTTGTTTTTAAAGATTGCTACTTAAAATATAGCAAATGGAGCGTAAATGATACTTTAGGCAACTTTAAAGTCAAGGTTTTGTTGTTTGCTTATTAACGGCAGCGCTTGATAAACCCATGTGTGAAAACCTAAATAGTAACCGCATAACCTGAAGCCAGCAGCAAACAGTACAGCCTGAGAATACGCTAATCGGGATCAACTTCCCGCAAATGCCTACGTGCGCGAATCAATGAAGCGGCGACTACAAATATCAGCGCTGCCAAAGAAAACTCCAGCACCAAAAATGAAGCGACCTTGAAATAGGCAAACAGCGGATGCACAAATCTGACTAACCAACCTCCCGACTCATCGGCAAGTGCGGAAATGTAGGTTAGGCTGCTTAACCAAATTTTTAGCCGTGTAGAAAAGTTAGTCATCAGCATGAGATGCGTCAATGTCACCACCAACATTCCCATCGAAAACAAATGGAAGTGCGACACTTCCAGCATACCTTGGTAACTTCTGGGTTGGGTAAATTGCTCCTCAGAACCGAGGTAATAAGCAATGACGGATTTAGGTGTTAAATCCATGTGGTGAAAATACATCATGCCATTGCTAAGCCATAGCAAAGCAACATAGCCCAGGAACATCAACACCAGTGCATTCAGCAAGGATTTACGGTGTTGCTCACCCGTCACAAAATAGCGCATCAGTTGTTACTCTGGTTTTTTACCATCGTCAGGTATAACGCAATCACTTTGCGGACACTATTGACAGCAGCCCGTGTACTTAACGTCGCACCGGAAACACCTTGAATGCCTTTGCTAAAATCCAATTCCGCCAATGGCTTACCGTTAAGCTGCTCAAACCAACGTTCCGGTGGCTGGTACTCCGGCGGCTCATGGAATGCTAAGGTATAAACATTTCTTAAATCACCTGCTGGAGTGAGCACTATCATCAAGGTTTCCGGTTTAGTTCGCACTGTAATCGTTTCGATGGCGGCATAGCCCAGTATTTTGTCTTTTTGTTTGCCGACATAGAAAGTAAACATACCGGAATCCAGCTTTACTTTGGCATCCTTTTGAATAGTTGCCATTTGTTGGTCATCAGGAAATAACGATAAGTTTTCGATTTGTGCATCTTCACCAAAAGCTAGCACCATTGCCTCATTTTTGCTGTAAAAAATCTTGGCAAAACTGGGCGTAACCACAACCAGCAGCAATAAAATGATAACTAACCATCTGTTCTTGGGCATTTCCATTATTTATCTCAAGCTATCAAATCTTTAGTTTTAGATCTCATTCGACACGTTAAGACCGCAACCAAACGCCAGTCAATCAAGTAAAATCCATGCTGTTATGACTGGCGTGTGGCTATCAATAGCGATTTGGTGCAAATGCCATAATACTATATTAGCCAAGAAGATTCCGTTAGAAAATAAAACCGAAGCCCAAGTTAAAGTCATCCGGCACGCTGCCTTTTTTGGCCGAGAAATTACGATAATCGGCTTTAATCACAACATTTGGAATGGGCTTATATTGCAAACCGAACTGATAAATTTGCCTGTCCTTGGTTTCATCATCCAGGAAACCGTTTGGCGCTTCTGCAATGGTGTCATACTGCTCATAACGGAAAAACGGTGCCAGGTATTGAGTAGTATCTGCGATTAAGTGCGGCATGATGTCATAACCAACCTCGGTGTACCAACCGTAATTCTCTGATCCAACCACTGCATTTTCTTTTCCATCAACAGTCCGCTGGGCGCTAAGTAGATCAGCATTATTGATATGCCCCCATGAACCTAATGCCCGCCATTCTAAACCTCGGTATTTCCATTGGGCGTGGCCTTCATAGAGCTGCACCAAGACATCAGGATTCTTCCCTGCAAAGGTTTGGTTCTGCCCTGAATTTCCGACATAAGCAGAACCACCAACAGACACACCAGGCAATACCTCAGGTGCGTAATCCATACGGGCAACATAGCCAAAATTTTCTGCCTTGGCATTGCTGCCGCCGCCACGCCCATCTCGAATGCCGTTGGAACTAAACTCCCCCGCATTCAAACCATTAACCACATAAGTCGTATACGTCAACTCAGGCGTGATTTGACCGAACAAACCCACACCGACTTCACGCCAAGTACTCGGAATAATGCGGCGTTCAACTTCAGGGCGATTATTGCCAAAGAAGAATGGCGGTTCATGGATCTGGTTGATAAAGCCCATCGGCATCAACACCAAACCCGCCCTGATATTCGCCATCGGGTCGATAAAGAAGTCCAATGCTGCAAATTCCACAGAAACTTCACCTTTTTCTTCTGAGCCTTCCCCAGTCGTCGCATGTTCAAATTCAAGTTCACTATTGAACAGGATGTTATCGGTAAATTTGTAACCGGCATACAAGACTAAGCGTTCCATATCGGCATTATCGACATTGTTTGCCTTGTCGCCGACAAACGCCTGATAATTGGCTTCGCCATATCCGCCAATCGACAAACCTTTGCCGACTTGATAAATTTTCGATGCCGCAGGCCCCAAACCGTACATGCTTTTGTACTTTGCTTCTTCGGGAATTGCCAAGTTGGTACGTAATTTTTCAACTTCTTGGCTTAATACGTCGGTTTTACGTTCCAAATTCTTCACATTGCTGGTCTCAGCGTTTGCAGAAGGCGGCTGGTCACTTACAGGCGAGCTTACCATTCGCGATTTCATCGCCTCAATTTCCTGTTGCTGTGCTTGGATAATCTTCCACATATCGTCCATCGTTTTTGGCTTTTCCAAAGCATGTATTTGTGTACTTAAGGCAATGAGTGCCGTTAATACAATGCTTTTAAAAACCATTTGGCTGATCTTCATAATTACTCCTCTGTTCGTTAATTAGGCTAGTGGCAAGAGTATAATATAAATAAACAGCAAGATACAAATGATTCTTATTTGTATTGTTTAAAATAAGCTATGCTCCTTCGGGTTTGATCCCCAACGCAACAACAAATGGAATTAAATTAGGTAGTAGGCATCAAGTTTGCGAATGTAAAGTAATCGTAGCCAGCCATCCTACAAAACTGCTAAGAACAAATTCGCTTGACATGCTAATGAGAATTATTATTATTTAAATAAAGCAACTCACTCCCTTTCTTTGATATGGAAAATAACTTAGTGCACATAGCTATTTCACCAAACGCTTTAGCTACCTTAATTCAGAGCGGAACTATTCATGCCGCAGACTTTAAATGCCTGAATGCTGATTCGAAAAAGATGGTTTGGGCATTGTTTTTATCCACACTGAAATCAACGCTAAAAGAACAGATCTGAAAGCAAGGACTAAAATATGTCTGACGAAGATAAACAAGAGATATGTTTAATGGCTATTGACACTTTGAAAGGTCAATATGAATTTCAGAAAATCCCCTGTATTGCCCTGCTCATTTCTCGGTATTACCGTTTACTTAGCTTGTTAAATATTGCCAAAAGCAAGCAGGAAATGTACGCCAACTATTCAAAGTCATGGCTAATTTGCCACACAACTAACCCAAGGCATTCCCAAAAAATGCAAAATCAGCTGAATAATCTCGTCCGGCTGTGTGAATTCACCTCAACAACACAACATCGTGAAACAAAATCTGGATAGGCTCACGAAGCTGGTTTATGAGAAAAACCGGGATTTTCCATTGCACGTCATTACATTAATCCTCCCTGCATTTTAATGCTTCGGCTTAATGACGAATAAGGACATACAAAGACCTTACATTCCAACACGCAGGGCGGGTTTGCCCCCCGCCTTAAATATTTTGCTAGTGCTTGAGTTTGAGTTTGAGCCACGCGAAAACCTTGCAGACTAGGCAACATACCCTATCCCGCTAAGGCTAGCATCTAGCGATGCTAGCTCGGCTTCAACGAATAATAGCCGTGAGATCTGCTGATCTATTTTGTTATTTTTTAGGTAAATCGGGAGGGGTCGAATGCCCAAATCCAAAAGATTCAGCAAGCATCAAAACAACACCCAGGGTAATTGCTGAATCCGCTATGTTAAACGCGGGCCAATGCCAAGTATTGTAGTAGACATCGAGAAAATCAATGACGTATCCGTAAGCCAGACGGTCGATTAAATTGCCAATCGCACCGCCCAATACCAAGGACAACGCCACGGCGAGCAGAGTTTCGTGCTTTTGTAACCGCGCTAACCATACCGATAAAACTGCACTGATTACTAGCGCCAAGATCGCAAAAAACCACCGCTGCCAGCCGCCGGCTTCGCTGAGGAAACTGAACGCAGCGCCCGTGTTATGCACGTACGTCAGGTTAAAATACGGCATCAGCGGAATGGATTCATACAGTTGCATGGAGTTATCCACAATCAGCTTACTCGCTTGATCGAGAACGATTGCCAACAATGTCAGCCATAACCATTTCAACATACTCAACTCACGCATAGCGGCGTTGTTCGCCGTTGCCGTCAACGTTTTCAATGCACCGTCCACACAATTCGGGATGTTTCGCATATTCACCCACATCATATCGTTGATGCCAGCAACGGACACATTTAGGGTGTTCTGAAACCTGCACCTTTAACTTAACACCTTCGATCTCAGTCTGAATGGCATCAGCAGGACTAAACTGCTCGGCTATGACCGACGCATTAGACGTGATAAAAATAAAATGCAGTTCATTTTCTAATCGGTTTAAGACATCAAAAAATTCTCCATTGCAATACAGCTCGACTTCCGCGTTTAGCGAAGCACCTATATCGCCCTTAGTTCGGCTCTTTTCTAACTCCTTGCTGACTGCCGACCGTACCGCCATGATTTGTTGCCAAAACTCACGGCTCATCGATGAAGCGGCATCAAGTTCAACCAGCCCTTCATACCAAGTTTCCAAGAATACCGATTCACTGCGCTTTCCGGGCATATACGACCAGATTTCATCGGCGGTATAACTGATGATCGGCGCGAGCCAACGCACCAAGGCTTCCAGGACGTGATACATGGCGGTTTGTGTCGAACGCCGTGCCAAGCCGTTGGTTTTGGCAGTGTATTGCCGATCTTTAATAATATCCAGATAAAAGCCGCCCAGATCAATCACGCAAAAATGATGGATTTTCTGGAAGATTTGCTGAAATTGGTAGGCATCGTAAGCGGCGATGACTTCTTCCTGCAAGAGATAAGCCCTGTCCAACATCCAGCGATCCAGAGCCAATAAATCTTTATTGGCAACAAGATCCTGATCTGGATCAAAATCATTTAAATTGGATAACAAGAACCGTGCCGTATTACGCAAGCGCCGATAACCATCGGAAGTCCGGCTAAGGATTTCGTTAGATACCGACATTTCGCCGCGATAATCCGTGGAAGCCACCCATAAGCGCAATACGTCAGCACCCAAGTCCTTCATGACGGATTGGGGCGCAACCACATTGCCCTTGGATTTTGACATTTTCTTGCCCTCGGCATCCACGGTAAAACCGTGGGTCAATACCGCTTTGTACGGGGCAACGCCATTTTTGGCAACTGAGGCCAACAAGGAGGATTGAAACCAGCCCCGATGCTGGTCTGAGCCTTCCAGATACAA
>JABFSV010000468.1 GCA_013140405.1 Methyloglobulus sp.
AAACTTCTATGATGAAAATACTGGGGAAGAATATTGGATTTCTAGTATCAAGATACGAGGTTCAAATCAGCATTGGGCTGAACCAGTAAATGTAAGAATAGACAGTGATGCACTTGATGAGTACAAATTTATTAAGGCAGGAAAAAAGTCTTTTACGCCCAAACCGTCTTCAATAAACAGTGCTTTTTAGTAATTAAATAGTTTGATTCCCCCAGAACCCCCATTCAATAGCAAGGATTTTTTAAAATCGCTGACTAAACGCCCGGGCATTTACAAAATGCTTAATGAGCAAGGTGAGATTCTCTACATCGGCAAGGCAAAAAACCTCAAAAATCGCGTTTCCAGCTATTTCAACAAGCAAACCGCATCACCCAAGCAGCAAACGATGGTTGCCAAAATTGCGGGTATCGAAGTAACGGTAACGCATACGGAAGGCGAGGCGTTGCTGCTGGAATGCCAACTCATCAAACGGCATAAGCCCCGTTATAATATCTGTCTGCGGGATGACAAATCCTTCCCTTACATCTACCTATCCAGTAACCAGGATTTTCCTCAAATCACCTTTCATCGCGGCGCAAAAAATAAGCGAGGGCAATATTTTGGGCCGTATCCCAGCGCGGGTGCAGTGAAAGAAAGCCTGAAGCTGCTGCAAAAAATATTTCCGGTCAGGCAATGTGATGATACGGTTTACAACAACCGCACTCGGCCTTGTTTGCAATACCAGATTGAACGCTGTACTGCGCCTTGCGTAGGCTTTATCGACAAACTCGATTATGCCCAAGATGTGGCAAGTACGGTGATGTTTCTGGAAGGTAAAGGCAGTTTACTGATCGAGGAATTGATTGCAAAAATGGAACAAGCAGCCGCAATCCTTAACTACGAACAGGCAGCAGGGTATCGAGATCAAATCGGGAAATTACGTTCTGTATTGGAAAAGAATTTCGTCCATGGTGAGCGCGGCGATGTCGATATTATTGCTTGTGTCACTAAGGCTAATGTCGCCTGTATTCAAGTGTTTTTCATTCGTAATGGGCAACATTTGGGAAATAAGGTGTTCTTCCCAAAAATGACGGAAGAAAATGAACCCAGCGCGGTTATTCAAGCGTTTATCCCCCAGTATTATCTCGATAAACCTGTCCCTCACGAGCTGATAGTCAGTCATGAATTGGAAGAAACCGCGTTGCTGGCAGACGTATTGGCTAATTTAGCCAAACATTCCGTGGCGATTTCTTGCAATGTTAGGTCTGAGCGTTCCAAATGGCTGCAAATGGCGCTGACGAACGCGGAAAACTCGCTATTGAGCAAACTGGCTGATAAACAAGGGCTTTATGGACGGTTTCTTAGCCTTCAGGAAGAATTAGGCTGCAAAGAGACACCTAAACGCCTGGAATGTTTTGACATTAGCCATACTCAAGGTAATCAAACCGTAGCATCTTGCGTCGTGTTTGACCGCGAAGGGCCGGTAAAATCTGCCTACCGCCGTTTCAATATTGAGGGCATAACGGGCGGGGATGACTATGCGGCGATCTATCAGGCCGTTTCCAGGCGCTACAAACGACTGAAGCAAGGCGAGCATGATGCACCAGACATTCTTTTCATCGACGGCGGCAAAGGTCAAGTACGCGAGGCACAAAAGGCATTAGCCGAATTAGCAATAAATGATGTTATGATAGTCGGCGTTTCTAAGGGGCCTGACAGGAAGCCGGGCATGGAGAAATTGATCCTGGTTGAGCAAGAACAACCGGTCGATGTTACTCCTGGCGCAAGCGGTTTACTGCTCATTCAACATATTCGTGATGAAGCACATCGGTTTGCCATAACTGGACACAGGCAGCGGCGTGGAAAGGTCGCCAAACAGTCCGTATTGGAAGGCATATCAGGGCTGGGCGCTAAACGTAGGCAGCTGTTATTAAAGCAATTTGGTGGTCTTCAAGGTATTGAGCAAGCTGGGGTAGATGCTCTTTGCAGTGTAGATGGTATAAGCAAACAATTAGCGCAACGAATTTACGACAACTTTCATCACCACGATGACCATTGAATATAACATACCGACCTGTCTTACCTTATTAAGGTTAGCGTTAATACCTTTATTGGCGGTTGTGTTCTATTTGCCTTGGATTTATTCCAACATTGTGTGCACCCTGATTTTTTTCCTGGCTGGCGTTACCGATTGGTTAGATGGCTACCTCGCCAGAAAAATGCAATTAGAAACCCCTTTCGGTGCATTTCTTGATCCCGTCGCTGATAAAGTGATGGTTGCCTTCGTACTCGTATTGATCGTCCAGCAGCAAGCAAGCCCTTATTTGGCGATACCTGCCGCCATTATCATCGGCAGGGAAATTACCATTGCATCGCTCAGGGAATGGATGGCTGAGATCGGTCAACGCGCAAAAGTTAAAGTTTCAGATTTGGGAAAATGGAAAACCTCAGCGCAAATGCTGGCAATCGGCCTATTGCTTTATCGTGAAGATTTGCTGGGTGTTCCTGTCAACGCCATTGGCTATGGTCTGCTTTACATTGCAGCGGCTCTAACCTTATGGTCGATGGTGAATTATTTGAGTGCTGCCCTGAAA
>JABFSV010000350.1 GCA_013140405.1 Methyloglobulus sp.
AGCTTCCAATGGATGCTCGACCCAGACAATAACCCTCTCACTGATGATGCACCCGACGTAGTCAATGGTTCTTTCCAAACCGCAGTTGCTGGTGTTTGTGACACCCGCTTTCAGGCGGACATACAAGCACTGAAAACGGCTGGGATTGCAATTGTATTCTCTGCTGGCAATAGTGGCCCAGCAACCGCCTCTAGCAGTAGCCCTGCCAATAATCCAGGCAGTTTTGCGGCTGGCGCAGTCGATTATTTTTCAACCATCGCCACTTTTAGTGCCAGGGGGCCAACACCAGTAGCCTGTGGTGGCTCACTTTTTCCTAATATTGTCGCCCCTGGCGTTGATGTTGTTACATCTGACCTCACTTTTGCTGGTTCAGCAACGTATGCAGTCGTAAGCGGCACATCATTTGCCGCACCCCATGTCGCAGGCAGCATGGCACTGTTGATAGGGGCATTCCCTAATGTAGATGTCACCACTTTGGAGTCCGCCCTGGTTGATTCTGCTACCGATTTAGGCGCATTAGGGCCAGACAACGAATATGGCTACGGTATGCTTAATGTACTTGGTGCATACAATTTGCTGGCAAATAGCGGACAAAATCCGGTGGGTGTCGAAGACAGCTATATCCTTGAAGAAGATGCCACCTTATCAGTGCCTGCTCCAGGTGTTCTTGGTAATGATACCGACCCGCAAAACAACACGATAACAGCCATCCTGGATACTGATGTGACCCACGGTACGCTAGTCCTGAACGCAGACGGCTTCTTTTCTTATACACCTACTAGCAACTATAGCGGAACAGACAGCTTTGCATATAGGGTGAGCGATGGATTTCACGAAAGCGGCGTAGTGACAGTGGTCATGACTATCAACCCAATTAACGATGCACCCGTTGCTGCCAATGATGGCCCATATATGGTGATCTCTGGACAAGTATTGAATGTTTCAGCGTCTTCTGGCGTACTGAGCAATGATCTTGATGTCGAAAACGATACGTTGAATGCAGACCTTAGTTTAGCCCCATCCGCAGGCATACTTGCGCTTAACGCGGACGGCTCCTTTAGTTTCAACTCAACCGGCGTGGCAACAGGCATATATACTTTCACTTATCTCGCCAACGATGGAATGGCGACGAATACGGCAACGGCAACTATCAATGTAATGCCGATCCCTGTGAACACTGCACCAATAGCAAAAAGTGACACCTTCCTTTACCGCCCTAATATCGAACGTTCAGTGGATGCGTCAGGTTCTCTGGGTTCAGGCATGCTAATGAATGATACCGATGCGGAAAATAACCCCTTATCCGCGCAGTATGTAGTAAACAGCCTGTTAGGCGGAGGTACGTTAAACCTCAGCACCGATGGTTCTTTTACCTATATCAGGGCCACGTCAGCAAACGCCAGTTTTCGTTACCGCGCCAACGATGCATTCCTGCTAAGCCTTCCTGCAACAGGCACAACCGTTAAATTGCGTACCGATGCAATCCCCACAACAGTAGTAGATGATTGCATATACGACATCAGTGACAACGGAGCGACTGCACCTGACAGATGCGAGGTACTTACCAACAAGACCGTAAAAATGGCAGTTACGCTAAATGATACCGACCCCAACACCGTCACCAATATACCCACAGATGGTGTGGGTAGCCACATTGTTCCCAGCTCAACAATTATCACGTCAGTAGGGACAGGCGTTAACATTCCGGCTAATGCTATCTGTGGTCAACCTGCACTTGGCATTTCCCCTGCTGTTAAAGGCACTATTGCCAACAATTGCGATGGCACCGTAACGGTAAACGTGGCTAGTGGCAATAACTTAAAAGCCATTAGCTACCAATATCGCGTGAGTGACGATTTGGGGGCGCAATCGAACCCTCGCTGGGTCAAACTAAGTGTGCAACCTTAATCACATTACCAATGTCCGTAAAATCATCTATGATTCTACGCTTAACAATTGAAGGAATTGACGATGTTTCAATTTGCAACTAAACGCTCCCGATCTTGGTACATGATCTTGTGCCTGGGATTTCTTGTTGCTGGAGTATTTTATCTTGTCCCCAATAACAAAATACAAAATACAATACATATGCTCAGTAATGAATATACAAATCTTGACACAAAACACTTGGCTGCCAATAACAGTTTGGCAATAGAAAATCGCTGGGGTGTGAAATTGCAAGGCATTCATGTCACAGCAGCTGGCCACATGCTGGATTTTCGTTTCCAAGTCACTGATCCGTCAAAGGCGGCTCCTTTACTGGATACTAAAAACAAACCTACCGTGATCATTGAAGATAGCGGCATCAAACTTGAGGTACCTAACACCCCACGTATTGGCTCGCTACGCCAAACTTCAAAACAAGTTAAGGAAGGCATGATTTTTACCATTTTATTTGCGAACCCAGGGAAAATGGTGGCAACAGGGCAAAAACTGACCGTACATATTGGTGATTTCTCTGTTGAACATATCGCTGTAGGTGATATTCTGAATCCTCCGCCAAAAACCTCACTACAATAAAGGAAGAGACTAAGAATGATTAGTTTCCTTAGTAAATCAGGCCTTCATTCAAGTAAAGCCTTAATGGTTGCTGTGTTTAGCCTGTATTGCGGCGCAACTATAGCCGTTGATGCCCAAACACAGGACATCGGCAAGCAAATCTATCTTACCGGACACACATCTTCTGGCGAGGCTATTCAAGCCATTGTAGGCGGTAATGCACCTGTCAATGGAGATCAATTCAGTTGCGTCAGTTGCCATCGCCGAAGCCGACTTGGATCTAGCGAAGGTGGAAAACAAGTGCCGCCATTAACGGCAACCGCATTATTCAAACCAGCCCAAATGTCGGTAACACGGGGCGTGTTACCTAAAGCATTTAAACATAGCGGAAGCACCCGAATTCCTTACACAGAAGAAAGCCTTGCCAAAGCAATCAGGGAAGGTGTTGATCCATCGGGACGCAAACTTGACCCACTCATGCCACGCTATGCCCTGGACGCTGACGCTATCGCTGCGCTGACTGCTTACCTTGAAACTGATCCTTCCTCAAATCCTGGGGTAGATGAGGCTTCCCTGCATTTCGCTACGGTCATCACCGAAGGGGTTGATCCGGTTAAACGTAAGGCAATGCTGGACATCTTGGCAGGCTATTTTCAAGACAAAAATGCCGACACTCGGCATAACACCAAACGAGCCAAATTCAGTGCCTATAAAATGTACCAGGTCTATCGCAAATGGGAATTGCATGTCTGGGAACTAAAAGGGGATGAATCTACGTGGCCTACGCAATTAGAAGATTACTATAGAAGCCAGCCCGTCCTGGCTATGGTTGGCGGACTCAGTGCTTCTGGCTGGCAGCCCATACACCAATTTTGTGAACAATTTGAAGTCGCCTGTCTTTTCCCTAATACGGACGTTCCCGTGATTTCAGAAAGTGATTTTTATACCACTTATTTTTCCAAAGGCTTGACTTTGGAAGCCGAAACTTTAGCAAGCCACCTAAAAAACATAAATTCTAAAGCAAAAAATCTACGTATCATCCAAGTATATAGGGGTAATGGACAGAACGCCGTGCCAGCAAAAGCGTTACGTGAAGCGCTGCAAAAAACTGACAGTTTTAACTTGCAAGATATTGCTATTGCTGATTCACAACCCCTTACGCCTAAATTTTGGGATGACCAAATGAAAAAGTTAGGCAACGGAATCTTAGTCTTATGGCTTAACAAGGAAGACCTTGAAAACCTTAACAAATTGCCTTCTGGAATCACTACCGTTTATGGCTCAGCAAACCTTATAGATGGGCAAATACAAAAGCTCTCGGATACCACAAAGGCAAATTTGTATCTGATTTACCCTTGGGAGCTACCTGACACCAAAGAACCACGGCTTATGCGCGTCAAATCCTGGCTGAAATCAAAACAAATACCATTTGTAGACGAACACCTACAAGCCAATACCTTTTTTTCAGTGCAAATATTGGGCGAAGTTATTACCCATCTTCTCGACAATTTTTCCTCAGCGTATATAGTCGAACGGGTCGAAGGCATGTTGGGTACGCTGTCATCCCGTAGTATCTACCCACATCTTAGTTTGGGCGCGGGGCAAAGATTTGCGTCCAAAGGTAGTTATATTGTCAAGGTTTCTCACGATGGGCATTTAGTGCCTGTCGAAGACTGGATAATCCCATAAAAATCAGCATGGCACATTATTAAAAAGGGAGTTTATCGCCAATGTTCATCACTTCTAAAATCAGCTTAAATACAGCAATAATTTTTCTAGCATTGTTAAGCCTGGTAACTAGCGCAACCGTTAGAGCAGAAAATGTTACGGAACAAAGTTATTCGCGTTCCGTTCACGATTATAAAATTCCGAATGTAAATGTGGTTACGCAAGACGGAAAAAAAGCCAAGCTTTCAGAAGTTTTAAACCATGGCGGCCCAGTAATTGTGAATTTCATTTTCACATCCTGCAACGCGATATGTCCAATAATGACAGCCATATTGTCCAAAGTAAACGCAACTATTGGTTCTTCCTCACCAAACCTGCGTTTCGTTTCGATTTCCATCGACCCTGAACATGATTCCCCTTCAATGCTGGCAAAATACGCAAAAAAATTTAACGCCAGTTCAAATTGGCAATTTTTGACCGGAGATATTGCCGAAATACAACAGATACAAAGGGCTTTTGAAGCTTACCGTGGCGACAAAATGAACCATGCCTCCCTGACACTAATGCGAGCCTCCAGCACCAGCTCTTGGGTACGTATTGAAGGAATTGCCAGTCCTGATGAGCTGATACGTGAATACACTTTATTGAGATAAAATATATTGTTCTTCTTTATAAACCATAAGCCCCCAAACAAGCGACGGCAACCGCTGGAGCACAATCAGCCGCGGTATTTCCGCGTTGACTTTCTGTTACCAAAAATAAATCTGAAAAATCCAGATAAGGCTGACCTAAATTCAGTGCTATCTGCTTGGCCAAAAACCGTCCTACGCCGGCACCGATTAATGGGCTATTGCTAGTCAATTGACCGCGTGCCATCTGGCGCTCAACAGCACTTTGGATTCTAGCTAATTGCTGATGACGAAGATTTTTGGCGGCGCATTGCCAGCGGTCAAGTTGAGTGTCGTAATAATCGCAACCCACCATCCTGGCTAGGCGTTTAGCACTTGCCGATACGGTTTTTTCTGCGCCATCGGCAGTTTCGGCTTGGTCATGTAGCTCGTTCAATTCTCCGGTTAGCCGGTACACATCCGCCATCGTCGCAAAATATTCTGCCATTAGCCCGACTTCTTTGCCTTCATCTTGAACGGATTGGGCGACGGCCATTATGGCAGTCCGTACTATTCCAGTATAAATCAGCTCTTGTGAAACTAAGCGTTGGTAGTCACTGTACCCTTCAGCCAATACTTTGCCGTCATTAAGCAAAAGAATATCCGTTGTGGTGCTGCCAATATCAACAAAAAGTCCGCCACCTACTTTTTTTGCTGCCCAGGTTGCGCTTGCCAGCCAATTGGCTGAGGCGATATTTGGGTAATGACTGGTTTTGACATCTTCTAGCTTAAATAAGCCGTCTTTACCTGCATAAACCATCAACTCGCTATTAGGCAGGAGATGGCTCATCGATGCCAGTATGTGTTTAACGCCATCGTCCCTACCGTCAAATAAATCAACCAGTTCTCCCGTCATGGTCAGTACATGGCGAGTGATTGGCAAGGTCGATTCAGCCATGATTTCCTGCACAGCGTCATGCAACTTATCTATCCCTTTCCATAACTGGCAAGGGCGTTGATAGACAGCAATAATGTCCGATGGCGGCTGAATAATCGCTGCCTTAAGATGGGCGCCACCGATGTCCCAACCCATGATGTTAGCTCGCATAGCTTTCCTGCTTTGTGATTTTGATGTTTACGGCTTGATGATGGGTCGGTTCCAGGTGTGGATCACCCGACAATAAATCCAGGACTGCATCAGCGCAATTCATACCTAGCGCTGCATAGAGACCTGCATAAGAAGTCGTAAGCCTGGGGTTGATTTCAAGGACAAGAATTTGATCTGGCGTTACTATCAAGTCAATACCAGCATAACCCCATAAATCAGTCATTGCCTTGGCGACATCGTTAACTAAATCCTGATACATTGAAATGTCAGATGTGAAGTTGACGGTTATTCCGGTCAAGTGGTATTGCTTATTGATAATATCGAATTGCTGACGGTTAGCACACAGCAACCAGCCACGGCCTTTCTTAAATAAACAGGATAAGCTGATTTTTGCGCCTTGAATATGAGGTTGTACAATATAGTTATTCTTATCTAGCAAGGAAGTTACCGTATCAAAATCTTCTTGGTCAGAAACTAGATAGCTATCTTCACAGCCCACGCCATCAACAGGTTTTACTATCCATTCGCTTGGTGTAAAACAAAAATCGCTTAGCCTTTGCGTTGGTACAGTGTTGATAGAATGCTGACGTAAATGTTGGTAAGTCAGCCACTTATTGCCAGCGATCGCAACAACACTGGCGGGGGAAGTGAGCAAAAGTTTGCCTGACCGTTCCACCTCTTCACATAGGGTTTGTAATATGAAATCACTTTCCGGCGCTATCGGCCAAACTGCATCGCACAATGACATCAGTCGGGTAAGTTCTTGGCGGCACTCGTGTTCCGGCCTAATGATATGGATGTCATAAGGATTAGTTGCTAATCGCCCAACCATACGGAAATCTAACATGATTAAACACTCAACCATCTCTATCCCCACTAGATTGTCAAGTAAGGACTGCAACATCAACAGGCCTTCTCTAGCCAAGGATTCTGGAAGATCGGACTTATTCAATCCGCCACCAGTGATATACTCAAAAATCAGGATTTTTAACTTTTTCATGTGTGCCATTTTAACATCAAGCACCTATGCCGATTGAGTACAGTACGCCATGCAAGTAATACCCGTCATCGACCTAAAAAATGGACTGGTCGTCCATGCAAAACAAGGCAATCGTGATGATTATGCAGCATTAAAATCTGAATTATGCAAATCCTCAGATATTTTTGATGTAGTCGATGCGTTTCGGACGCTTTTCCGCTCTCCGACTATCTACATTGCAGACCTCAACGCGATTACACGGCAAGGCAATAATGGCGCTTTGTTAGCTACCGTGCTAGCCTCTTTCCCGAATATCACATTTTGGATAGATGGTGGCTATCCCTTATGCAATGACAACTTAATTAAGTTCGACAATTTTATGCCCGTGTTGGGTAGTGAATCTTTTCATGACGAAAATGTTTCTGACATCAAAAAATTTAACCAAAACTTTATTCTGTCCCTAGACTATTCATCGACAGGCGAATTGGGTGCTAAAACATTGTTTTCCGAGCAGGAGTTATGGCCTGAAAATATTATCATCATGAGCTTACCTAAAGTCGGCAGCAATCAAGGCCCTGATTTGGATAGGTTATCTACTTACCGTAAACAATACCGCCAACGAAATATCATCGCTGCTGGCGGGATAAGAGATAGTGAAGATTTAAGAACGTTAGAACAAATAGGCATCGAGACAGCCCTAGTCGCCACTGCACTGCATAATGGTAAAATCAGCCCCGATGAGATTGCAACAAACAGGCAAAAAAATACCCCGCAAGCGGGGTATTTTTAACATCTTACTCTAACAGCAGAACGCTTAGTTAGGAGCGAACGGATGTTTTGCAGTAGCTTTAGCTGTCACAACTTCAGCTGCTGTTGGTGAACCAGCGACAGCGCGTTGTAATGCTTCTTTAGTCGCATCGTAGTTGAATTTTTGGATTTTAGCATCGTCTTCAGCAGCCCAGTGGATGAATACACCCACGGCTACGAACAAGTCATCAGCTTCATCAGCAGGGATGGTGCCGTCTTCTACACAATCAGCAACAGCCATAGCTACGCCGCGTTGTGCTGGGCCAAACATTTGTACGGCTTGTTTAGCGCCTTTGATAGTGACTTTATTGAACATGACAGTTGCTGGTTTAACCATCAGGTTAGGAGCAACCACAGCCAACAAACTGGAAAAACCATCTTTGTTGTTAGTCAAGCAGTTTGCAAACGCTGTTTCTGCCGCTGAACCTCTTGGCCCGATGATCAAATCGATATGAGCCACTTCGTTGCCGTCACCTATCAATGATTCGCCAACGCACATTTTGTTAATTTTCGCCATGCTTATATTCCCCTCTGAAGAATTGTATAAAAAGAATTACTAATTTTTTGTTTGGTTTGAACAAAATCTTGCTGAAGATTTATCAGTATTTATGTTGGTTAAAAACTCCTCGATAAGTACTGACAATATAGTCGCTACAGTCATATCAGCTGTAGTACCAGGATTAACACCGATTGATTTAAACTCTGTATCCAGGCAAAAAAGTGGTTTCTTTAATTGCGCCGAGTCAGTTGCTTGACCAAACTCCTCGAGAAATTGCCGCATCCTTACTGCAACCCATTCTGTGTACTTATTCCCATGCTTTCTTTCGATATGACTATCGGGATATTGGCTTAGCAATTCCGCATA
>JABFSV010000026.1 GCA_013140405.1 Methyloglobulus sp.
TAGAACCTGAATAATCAACAAGCAGGTGTATCGCCGTGTTGGGGCGATGCCTTCTGGCTTCTTTCCCAAACACCCTCGAATCGCCTTGGGCTAGCCGGTACAACTTGCTCCCGACAACCCGGTTGCCTGAGCGCTTGGTTTGGTTTCGTACCGCCTGGCTGGATTGGACCAAGCCTTGCAGTGAAGCACGGATCTTTCCGGACTCACCCATGACTTTGTCTATCAAATCCTTGCCCCCAGGATATTTCTTGGCTGGTACCGCAATCGGCATGGCCATCTCATGGTCGTAACAATTTTTAGGTTGGTCGCCCAATAATTGCCTTGCCATCTCAAACACATCTTGCGGCAAGTCGCCTTCGTCAGCGTCCAACACGGATGCCAGGGTTTGCGCAAACTGCCCGCTATCCTGATTGTCCATTGGATCGTCACCTGTGTTTTCACTACCCATACCAGGTTGTTGGTCTTGCTCGTCCCCGTCGGCATCGCTTGAACTTGCGCTTTGCCCCGGGTTTTGGCCGTGATCGTCCTGGTCTGGCCCGTCTGGTGCCGGGTCCTGATTGCCATCAGCATCCTGTCCGACAGGTGCTTCCTGTTGTCCGGATGCGGCCTGGTCATCTTGTTCTGCCTGAGCCTGCGCTTGGCGGGCATTTTCCTGTTCCTTCTCCTTTTCCTCTTCAATCATTCGCAAGATGCGGTCGGTAAGCCGGACGCACGAGCGGGTCGAGTCAAGACGGGGGACTTCAGAAAGCAGGCCCATCAAGCGCGTGACCGCCCCTTCTGGAAAGGTAGTTTCCAAAACGGTTTCCACGCTGTCTGCATAAGACGACAACGCTGAGTAACCCAACACGTCGGCACTCAGACGCAGAAATAAATATTGCGTCAAAATAGCGGCAGGATGGGAGCCTACCGTGACCATTTCGTATTCACCGGCCTTACATAAATATTCGTCCAGTTTTTGGATGGTCAACTTTGTCCCTGGATAAAGATTATGCATCGCTTTTTCAATGCGTATGTCTTCCAGGGCATTCACGACTCTCTTCCTTAATGGGCTGGTGGCCGCATTTTTGAACTCGACAAAGTCGGAAAACCGAACATGTCCAGCTTCATGCGCCAAATACCCCCAAGCAATATCCTGATAATCTGGGTTATCGCTGTTGTAGGCCGGAAGATTGATAGTCTTTCCGTCCGTATAGGCATCTTCACCGCCAATCATGACCTTGACCCCGAACTTGTTGCCCAGTGCTGCGGCAACGATTGGGAAGGCATTGTTTAATGTTTGGTTCTTCATGGTTCGCTCCAAATAGTAAAAAAGGGGCAAACCATGACCCTGACGGGGTAATGGTTTACCCCGTGGGTTAAAAAAAAATAGTTAATTCCTAAGCAGCCGGACAGCGTAGCTGTTGGCTATCTCATTTTCAATATCAAGTAGCAGGTTTTCGCAAAATTCCAGTATCTGGCAGGTATTTGAATCTTTAGGGATCAGTACGTCTTTATTTCCCAAAATATTCTGCTCTTTACTAAAATATTGGCCCGATATCCTCCAACCCTCTTCACTGTAATTAATATCCTGGTGATAATTAAAATAAACTTGCGCCTCTTTCTTGCCAACCGCGCTGTCGTAGTATTTGAACGCCCAAAGTGAATAGGACGTTTCTATCACAACCCAGCCATTGGCCCGAATATAATTGAGGATCAGATCCAAAGTTTCCAGTTGGTGCCACATAAATCGCCTCACAGTGCAAACACATTGCCTTGCAAAAAATCCATCAGCTTAATGGCGGCTGAATTTTCCCTAAAGCGTGCATGTAAAACGTTGTCGATAAATACATCCCATGGATAACCCCGGGTATTGCCTTTTGCGAGGGTCATGTCGCCAACACGAAATTTCTTGTGCCGGTACAGTGTGCCTTCACGCGAATCAATACGGACAATGCAATGGTCCAGCAAGCCAGGGCCACCACTGTCGCCAACAGGGACCAACAACGGGATTTTAATTGTCCCTGTTGACCTCCCGATACGACCTACAACATCATTTTCTTCATGCCAGCACTGGCCGGTATCACAATTGCCGTAAAAAACCCTAACTTCGATACCATTTTTTAAAAGTTTCTCCAAAAGCGTGATAACTTTCTTAGGTGTCGCGGCGTGATAACAAGTGCCAGAAGGCATCCTGATGCATATAATGGTGTTGCCGTTGCCCAATGTTTCTTCAAATATTTCATTCATGGTTTGCTCCGAAAAAAAGGGCAAACCATGTCCCTGCCGGGGTAATGGTTTACCCCGTGGGTTAAAAATAAAATAGTTACTGGAATTTCAAAACCAGAAATCACCAGCCGTTTCGGTGTTGGTTTCTAGTGGTTCTTGATCATCGTTACCATCACCAGAAAGATCCTTTTCAGGCATTTCTTTAAATGAGGGTAGCGATGGTGTTTGCTCATGGCTGATGCTGTCCATGACTTTTGCCAACGTGTCCTGAAGGTACACTTGGGCGATATCGCCGGTCATGTCTTCATTTGCAGTCGTAATAGTGTCCTGATTGGGCGCATACGTTGCCATA
>JABFSV010000481.1 GCA_013140405.1 Methyloglobulus sp.
CGGAGACCTGCCTGTAAGCGTATTCGGTACAGCGGAGGGCTGTAGTGCGAAGTGAGTCGATGCCTATCGGCTTGCGTCTTCGTCTGTCCTCCCCTGTGATTAAGTCACTATCATGCGCGGGCGGCGCGGAGGACAACATGAAAAAAAATCAGCTAATATGGTTATTGCCATTCCTTACCCTAAATTTCCAGCTTCACGCCAGCGAAGACAATAAATCAATCGAACCCTCTTATAGGGCTTCTTCCAATAAAGTAGCACTTAAAAAATACAATACCGAGAACAAGGACGAGGTTGTTCTGTCACCGGTGACTGTTACGGGAAGTTCGACGATTCAAGACGAATTGTCATCACCAAAATCTGTTTCCATTTACACCAGAGAAGACATCAAAAGAAGCGGCGTGACAAACTTGATGGATTTTTTTAAGAATTTCACTGAAATCCAGGCCGAAACCAATTTCGGGAACACCCTAAACCCACAAATATCCATGCGCGGTTTTGGCAATGGCACTGGTTATCAAAATATTAATGTAATCGTGGATGGAGTATCGTTGAACCAAATAGATTTGGTTCCCCAACAATTGGGTTCCGTGCCAGTTGATTCAATTGAAAAAATCGAGGTTGTTAAAAACGATGGCACAGTGGTTTATGGCGATAACGCGGCGGCAGGCACTATCATTATCCGTACCAACAATTCATTCGAAAGAAAACCCTTGTATGGCTCAGTACGATCCAGCTTCGGCACTTACGACACGACGCTGACTTCCGCTAACTTTGGGTCTGTTACCGATTTTAAAGGCTTTAAAGTGTTGGCTGATGGCAAGTTTACTTTCTTGAATACAGATGGCAAAAAAACCGTCTTGTCGGACGATAGCAAGGATTCGACTGAGAACGTCAACGGCAGGGCTACATTAGGGTTGCAAAAAGATAACCTGGAAGTGCTCACATCATTTATCAAGGATGATGCCCATGTAACCTACAATGGAAATATGACCTTGGACGCGTTCAACCAAAACCCGAATTCGGCTGTCACGACCGGACAACGGAATATCGTCCATAAAGAAGATTGGTCAACTGCGTTAAAATATAAGATAAACGACCGTTTCAACCTCTCTTACACTTATGGCAATAAGACCAAAGACTCGAAATTTCCTGACTTCGCGTTCACGCCTCACTATGAAGGCGAAGACCATCGCCTGACACTACAAACGCTGCAAGACGACTTCGTCATCCTAGCAGGCTTTGAACACAGCGACAACGCCAGGACAACCAGCAACGAAACCACCGCCAAGGAAAACATTGCCGGATTTATTTCCGGCGATTATTTCGTCAATGACCGACTGTCACTGAATGCCGGTTTTCGTCAGGCTTTTATCACGTTTAGGCATGACGATAGAGGGATCAATAACCATTTGTCGAAGACAGTCAACCCGAACAGTTACAACATTGCCGCCAATTATTCCTTGGACAATACGGATGCCCTGTTTGCAAGCTATGTCCATGCGTTTCAATCACCGGATATTGACCGATTTTTCGTGACTAATTTCTTTACAGTTCCACCACGGAAAACCTTTAACTTTGCCATAAACTCGATGGAAATGGACACTTATGCCATCGGCTACAAACATATCGAAGATAATTTAAGGGTGAAGGCAGAGTTTTTTTATTCCGACCTGAATAATGAAATCTATTTCGACAGCAACCAATTCATCAATACCAATTTCGACAACTCAGAAAAATACGGCATTGATTTGTCGCTGTTCAAAGATATAGGCTGGTTTCATGCCAGCATCAATTACCTTTATACCGCAACCAGGGCAAAATTGGGTTCCGCACATGTTGAAATCAGCGCACAACCGAAACATATCGTCCTGGCAACCATAGGAAAGGAATTTACATGCCAACTTCTGCCCTTGCCTTATCATACGGTCAGTTTGACCCATAAGTACCAATCCGAAAGTTTTCCGCAGGATGATTTCGACAATACCTTAGGCAGGCAACAAAACTACAATGCCACGACGTTTAACTATCAAGTGTCCGACCATAAGCATTGGACGGTCGATTTTTCAATCCTAAACCTGTTCGACGGGCATAACGGGCAATTTGTCGATTTTGGCGCCAGCCAGTCCGTGGCATATCCCACCAACTACCAACGCACTTTTCAAGGATCTGTCAGCTACCGCTTTTAAGTTATACCTGTTAGGCATGCACTAAGCGTGACTATCAAAATAGCAGACAATGATATGATAAGGCCTACTTTCTAGGAGACATTATGACAACTAACTTTAATAAACTGGCTTTACCGCTTGTGCTGATGGGAATAATGGCCTTAACCCGCTTCGACCACTTCGGCTCCGCATTTTCATTGCCAGATGCCTCACTCGCGGTATTTTTTCTGGCAGGAATGGGATTCAGCAGTCTTTGGTTTTTTGCTTTGTTATTGCTTGAAGCTGGCATGATTGATTACCTGGCAATCACACAATTTAGTGTTAGCGATTTTTGCATTTCCCCAGCCTACGTCTGTTTGATCCCGACTTACGCAGCGATGTGGTTTTCAGGTAGATACTGTTCTATATTCAAAGCCTTGCGCTTTGCTGATTCATTCAAGACATTTGGGCTGGCAACAATCGCAACAACAGTGGCATTTGTTGTCTCGAACGGCAGTTTTTATGTTTTATCCGATCGTTTTGGACAATTGTCTTGGACTCAATATCTTACCCAATCAGCCCAATACTACCCACTTTATCTCAGCGCGGCCTTGATTTATATAGTTATTGGGTTGGCGATTGTTAAGCTGTGGAAAGCAACGCATCAAATAGCTACTGTAGAATCATAGCCCTATTTAAGGACAGCTAAAGAAAACGGACAATATTAAAAAATAACTGGCATAATTAAGCGGTTTTTTAAGAGGAAAAGCAGCCAATAAGGCTGCTTGTTATTAACCTAAAACTGAATACTCAACCTTCGATAATCCGTTTACCCTAAGCTGATAGTTTTTGCGTCGATTTATGATTACAGGGCAGTTTTATACCCATATTAAGAGTTGATGGAAGAATTATTTGTCGGTTGGCTTAAGGATTACGGTTATTCAATCCTATTCCTTTGGAGCATATTAGAAGGCGAAATGGGGCTGATTATGGGCGGCATTATGGCCCATACCGGCGACATGAATTACTTTATGGCAATCTTTGTGGCGGGTTTGGGCGGCTTCGCGGGAGATCAAATTTATTTCTACATAGGCCGCTTCAACAAAGGCTTTATCCAGCGCAAACTTCACTCCCAACGCCGCAAATTTGCGATTGCCCATTTGCTGCTAAAAAAATACGGCTGGCCGATAATCTTCGCACAGCGATACATGTATGGCTTGCGTACCGTCATCCCCATGTCCATCGGCATCACCAAATACCCTGCCAAACAATTCGCCGTCATCAACTTGCTGAGTGCCTGGGTTTGGGCAGCTATCACGATTACACCTGCTTATATCTTTGGCGCAGAAATTTTAAATGTCTTGTCAGTATCTAAAGACCATTGGTATTTCGCACTGCCCATCGCAGGGGGATTTCTTTTTGCTATCCATACATATTTTAAGAAGTTGGAAGAGCATTTTTTGCAGAAGCGGCGAGATCGTAGTAATCGGTAATACGGTATTAGATTCCTAAAAACGCCCCTACGCCACCCTCACTAGGATTTAATACCACACCCCGTTCAGTCACAATCGCTGAAATCAATTCCGCTGGAGTGACATCAAAAACGGGATTCCACGCACTCACATTAGTATTATCCTTATAACAGGCAGGTAACAATTCGCTTTGCTGGCGCTGCTCTATTTCGATCTCGTCACCACTTTTCGTACTGCCATCGATTGTCGATGTCGGCGCGACCACCATCACTTTAACGCCATGCTGTTTAGCCAGCACAGCTAGTGAATAAGTGCCGATTTTATTGGCGACATCACCATTTAGCGCAATACGGTCAGCGCCCACGATCACCCAGTCGATTGCGCCTGATTTCATTAACCAAGCTGCGGCTGAATCGGCAATCAGCGTTACTGGGATTTCATCTTGCGCCAACTCCCACACCGTTAACCTGACTCCTTGCAGCCAAGGGCGTGTTTCTCCGGCATAGATTTTGATTGGATTTCTGGTATACACACTTCTAATCACGCCCAATGCCGTACCATAACCACCCGTTGCCAAAGCACCGGTATTACAATGTGTAAGGATGCCTCTGGCATTCGCCAAAATATCAGCACCCAACTCACCCATCTTGTAATTGGCGGCTATATCGTCAGTATGGATTTTTTCTGCACAGGCAAGAATGGCTGGACGAGGATCACCACCCTGCCCTTCCAAAACTGCTTTCATGTGATTTAAAGCCCAGAACAGGTTCACCGCTGTCGGTCGGGATTGTGCCAGCAACTCAATATCCGCCAAAACGTGCTGTCGCCAATTATCTACCGATTGGAAATAATGTTGATAAACCGAAAGCACCACGCCATAAGCAGCCGCAATACCAATCGCCGGCGCGCCACGTACACGCATGGTGGCGATGGCATCGGTAACGCCTAGGGCATCCGTATATTCATCGTAAACGATCTTATCAGGCAACTGCCGTTGATCCAGCACTTTTAGGCTATGGCCTGTCCATTGCAAGGCCAAGACGCCGGATTGTTTGTGATTTGTCATTTGTTTATAAGAACTAACGCTAAAAAGTTATAATTCGGCTAACTAAATCTGGAAACTAACATGATCGTCGATACCCTTATCCATGCTCGCTGGATTATACCCGTTGAACCGGAATCCGTAACCTATGAAAACCATAGCCTAGTCATTGATAAGGGCCGGATTATCGACCTTCTGCCCACAGATACAGCCAAGCATAAGTATCAAGGTACAACTACAGAAAACCTTAGCTCACACGCCCTACTACCTGGATTCATCAATTGCCATACTCATGCAGCAATGACTTTAATGCGAGGCATTGCCGACGACTTGCCATTGATGGACTGGCTGCAAAACCATATCTGGCCCTTGGAACAAAAATGGATGAGCGAAGCTTTTGTAAGGGATGGCACTGATTTGGCGATCGCCGAAATGATACTGGGTGGGACGACTTGTTTCAATGATATGTACTTTTTTCCCGACGTGACGGCTCAACAAGCCATACAACATGGCATTCGTGCTTGTGTGGGATTGATTGTGATTGATTTTCCAACGGTTTGGGCGGAGAACAGCGCCGCTTATATCGCAAAAGGCCTCGATATTCACGATCAATTCCGTCATCAACCACTCATCACAACCTCTTTTGCACCTCATGCGCCTTACACCGTTTCCGACGACCCTTTGCAAAAAATCAGGACACTAGCGGACGAACTTGAAATACCTATCAATATGCACGTCCATGAAACCTTGCACGAAGTCGAACAAGCACAAGCGAATACTGGGCAACGGCCTTTGCAAAGGCTGAATAGCCTTGGGCTGCTCAACCCGTCCTTTATCGCAGTCCACATGACACAACTGACGGTAGAGGAAATCAGTCTTTTTGCTGAATCCGGTGCCCATATCGTCCATTGCCCAGAATCTAATCTAAAGCTCGCCAGCGGCTTTTGCCCAATTGCCCAGTGCCTTAACGTTGGTATTAATGTCGCATTAGGCACTGATGGAGCAGCCAGCAACAATGATTTGGATATGATGGGTGAAATGCGGTCTGCCGCATTGCTTGCCAAAGCTGTCGCCCAGGATGCCAGCAGTGTTCCTGCGATGACAGCTTTGCGTATGGCGACCATAAATGGCGCGAAAGCCCTTGGACTAGATCACGAAATCGGCTCTCTAACTATCGGTAAATCTGCTGATGTCATTGCCATAGACCTAGACCACCTGGAAACTCAACCCGTATTCAGCCCTGTGTCGCAAATCGTTTATGCCGCTAGCAGACAACAGGTAACGGACGTTTGGGTGGCTGGAAAGCAATTATTGAAGCAACGGCAATTGACAACAGTTGATATCTCAGCCTTGAAAGCAAAAATAGTTGATTGGCAAGGCAAACTTTCAAAGTAAGCCATACTTTCTCGAAAACAACCAAACCCCGACAGGTAACTTATAATATCTGCGAATCGACACTTAATCCCATCTCGGCGTTATCATTTTGTTCTTTTACCCAAAATGCAAAAAACATCATTGCCAATCCTCGGAAAGCGATTTCAATGCTTAAAGACAAAGAGAGAAACCAGCCTTCCATAGTGGGCCATCCTAACCAAACCATTAAGCCTAAGGCGATACAAGTAATACCACATACAACCGTAACGGCAGCATGAGGCAACTTTAACGCATAAGCTAAAACCAAGCGCACGATACTACGCACCAACAGGTAAACGGCGATCATCAGGCTTAATTTTTCCGGAGTTTCCGAAACGCCAAGGATGAGTAGCGCCCCAACTACCGTATCCAAAACACCGACATGCAGGCGTTGAACAAAATCGCGCAACTCCTTTGCAAACAAAGCATCCAGGCATTCAAGCACACCTAAAGCCATAATGATCATGCCGCACACCGGTAACCAGGAAAAAAATCGTGCCGACATGACGACTGCGTCCGACTTTAAAACGCTGGCAAACGCAAAGGTAAAACCTGTCAGCAAAATAAGCAGCCCCTGCACCAGCAAGCGTTGCCAATTCATTTCAAAGCGTTCGGTTCGAACAAGTTTTGTCAGCAGCTTCATGGGTAATCCAGTATTTCTATGGTTTAGTTCTGGCATTAATAGTAAGCCAATTTTTTCGACAACGACAAGTTTCCGTCGATTTTATTCTAAAATTCCTACAACAACCGCCCTATCCCATATACTATTACCCACAGCAGATAGGTTTATTCTAATCTCTGATCCTTAATCATATACCCGAGACCGCACATGCAATTTACGCAAGACAACCTGGACGAGCTGAATATGCTCGTCCGCTACAATCTGACCACCACGTTGGAAGGTATAAAAGTCCACACAACAGCAGCCCCCGCCACTATTGAAGCGACTCGGCGGCTTTATAATAAAGGTTTGATAACTTTGGAAGACGGCGGTTACTTGACAACGATTGGGCACGAAACGGCGGAACATGCCCATGCCCTACTTGGGTTGATGAATCCTTCTCAATAACCCCCCAATTCATTATTCGGCTTTAAATAGCGCAATAAAAAAGGCTTAGGGCTTTCGTCCTAAGCCTTTGAATAAATTGACCTGATAAAATTAAGCCTCAAAAACCACAGCAGCCCGCAGTTTTTTCATGGCATTCTGTTCCAACTGCCTGATCCGTTCGGCAGACACTTGATGCCGTTCGGCGAGTTCGTGCAAGGTCGCCTTATCTTCCGCCAACCAACGGCTGGAGACAATATCCAGGCTGCGTTCGTCCAGTGCATCCAGGGCTTTCGACAACAACTTTTGCTCATGCCCTTGCCATTCGGCATTTTCCAGCATAACCGCTGGATCATCGTTTTGCTGGTATAAGTAGCTGGCTGGCTCTACATAGGTTTCCTCAGATTTTTCATCAACCGGCATGTCATAAGACATATCCCTGCTACCCAAGCGCTTTTCCATTTCAAAAACAGCACTGACTTCGACATTCAAATCATTGGCGATAGCTTCCGCTTGATCGTTTGATAACCAGCCTAAATCCTGTTTTGATTTACGTAAATTAAAGAACAGCTTACGTTGTGCTTTCGTGGTGGCAACCTTGACGATGCCCCAGTTTTTGATAACGAATTCATGGATTTCCGCCTTGATCCAATGGACTGCAAACGACACCAAGCGTACACCCAATTCTGGATCGAAGCGTTTCACAGCCTTCATCAAGCCGACATTGCCTTCCTGAATTATGTCCGGCATAGACAAACCATAACCACTATAACCTCTGGCAACATGGACGACGAAACGCAGGTTTGCCATAACCAACTCACGCGCTGCGGCTAAATCGCCATTGTCCCTAAACCGAATCGCCAAATCGCGCTCTTGCTCTGTTGTCAATTTAGGCATCTGCCTGACAACATTCAAATAAGCATCAAACGTACCAACCGATAAATTGACGGGTAATGTGATCGCATCACTCATTAGCAACTCCTCAAGATAAAAACTTACCATAATTTTAGCACTCGGTTTCTAGGAGTGCTAATAATTATGAAAAGTTCAACTTGGACTATGAAGTCCACCAGCAATTAAGTTTGCGTCTGTTGTCGGACTTATTTCAATAAAATCAAGACATTTTTTGAATTTGAAGCTTAAGAAGGCAATAGACCGTTTATGCTACGCTTCCGCTAATACTGCTGTTTTCAAAGGACTGCCTGATAACCAAGATGTCATTTTTTGTCCATCAACGGATCTTAGTGGATGCTAAATCGATTCCTTTTAGGGACTGAATTATTGTCAAAATGATCATTTTAGCCTTTCTAACGATATTTTCGGATGCAACTCAACTTGATGTGTCAACACTTTTCCGGAAACAAGGTTAAGCAACTGCCTGC
>JABFSV010000158.1 GCA_013140405.1 Methyloglobulus sp.
AAACCGCCATAAATATCTGCGGCACTGTCCGAGTCGATTTTTAATAAGCTGCCAATGCTGGCATCCATTGCCTGTTGGTCACAGGTGCCGGTTGTCGCCAATTGTTGAACCAAGACAGCGACTTGTGCTATTCCGGCAAGGGCGATGGTTTGGTTAGAAAAAGTATTTAGTTCCATATTATTAAAAGGTTTTAGTTAGGTGGCAATCGTATCAATAATAAAGCAGTTAGTTCAATGGCAACTTACCTGCGATTTGATTACGATCAAGTATCCGCAAGTTATTGGTTGTGATATAAATACCATAGATTATAAGTTTAGGGAGACGGAAAATGAGCGAATCAGTATCATTGACAGTAACAGGCATGAAATGTGGCGGTTGTGAAAGCAATGTCAGCAATAAATTGAAAACCTTGGATGGGGTGCAGTCAGTGACTGCGTCGAGTAAAGACAAAGCAGTCAACGTCGAATTCGATGCGGACAAAACCAGCCTAAAAGCTATTGCACAAGCAATTACTGAAGCTGGATACACGGTGATTGAGGATATTTGATTGTTTTACAACATTAAGGTGTAGCCATGAGTACAGAACCAGCCTCCGAGAGCGCAACAGACGAAATACGATTATCTATCATGGGTATGAGTTGCGCGGGCTGCGTGAGTACGGTTGAAGGTGCATTGGCAGCCGTGCCAGGGGTCGTTTCGGTTAATGTGAACTTTGCCGATCATTCCGCGATGGTCAAAGGTAATGCTGACCCTGAGTTATTGAAACAGGCTGTAGTTAGTGCGGGTTACGATGCAGCTGTCATGGAAGGTTTGGAAAATCCCGAAGAACAAGAAGCCTTGGAACGACAACGTTATCGCAGTTTGATGAAAAAAGCGGCAGTAGCGGGCGCTTTCGGTGCTTTTCTAATGTTGGCGGAACATTTTGCCTGGTTGCCAGAAATAGGTTCAGCAACAGGGCGTTGGGTTTGGCCGGAAATTGCCTTGATTTCCTTGGGCATCTTGATCTATTCCGGCTTGCATTTTTACCAGGGTGCTGCCAAAGCGCTGAGCTTAGGGCAAGCCAATATGGATACCTTGATTGCTTTGGGTACGGGCGCGGCATGGCTGTTTTCCTGTATTGTGATTGATTTCTCAGGTGTTTTGCCATCATTGGCTAAACATGCGTATTTTGAGGCTGCGGTTGTCATTCTGGCTTTCATTAATCTGGGAACTGGGCTGGAGACAATGGCGAGAGGGCGGACATCCGGTGCCATACGGAAGCTGATCGGTCTACAGCCACGCACCGCCCGTGTCATGAGGGATGGTAAGGAACAAGACATTCCCATAGAAGAAGTCGGGTTAGGTGAGACTCTGCGGGTCAGGCCGGGCGAGAAAATCGCCGTTGATGGTGTGTTATTTGATGGTCATTCGACGGTCGATGAATCCATGTTGACGGGCGAACCCCTGCCTGTGGAGAAAACCGTCAACAGCGAAGTCGTCGCAGGTACTATCAATCAGACCGGAACATTCCTGTTCAAAGCCACCCGTATCGGACGGGATACTGCATTGGCGCAGATCATAAAAAGCGTTCGGCAAGCGCAAAGCAGTAAGCCCGAAATTGCCCGCTTGGTCGATAAGGTCTCCGGCGTGTTTGTGCCAATTGTGGTGTTGATTGCCATTATAACCTTCACGCTTTGGTATTACTTTGGCCCCGTGCCTTCCCTGGGCTATGCCTTTGTCACCTCAATGACCGTCTTGGTTATCGCCTGTCCGTGTGCGTTGGGTTTGGCTACGCCTATTTCCGTAATGGTTGCAGTGGGCAGGGCAGCACAGTCTGGGATATTGATCCGTCAAGGCGATGCCTTACAGAAGGCGGGTCAACTGACTTGTGTTGTACTCGACAAGACTGGAACGATTACCGAAGGCAAGCCCGTCGTCTCCACCATAAAGCACACGGCTAAATTTGATGGCGATGCCGTATTAACCTTGGCAGCTAGTATTGAATCAGGCTCAGAACATCCCTTAGCCGCGAGCATACTAGCCGCAGCAGAACAAAAGCAGCTTAAGTTGGAGAAAGTGCAGCAATTTGCAGCCATTGCCGGACATGGCGTGGTTGCGACCATCAATAAAAAATCGGTGTATTTTGGCAACCGTGCGCTGATGGAACTGAAAGGCGTTAACGCCAAGAAATACGATGGACAACTGGCAGAATTATCAGCATTAGGGCAAACGCCCATGTTGCTTGCGGTCGATAATACGATTGCCGGGATTATTGCCGTGTCCGACCCCATCAAAAAAGATTCCGTCAATGCCGTGCAACAACTGCAAAAACTGGGTATTCGCGTGATTATGGTCACGGGCGACAATACCATCACCGCCCAGGCCATCGCCAAACAAGTGGGTATTGCCGAAGTCAAAGCGCAGGTGCTACCTCAAGATAAAGCAAGTATTATCAAAGAATTACAACAACAGGGCGAGATAGTCGGCATGGTCGGCGACGGCATTAACGATGCGCCTGCCTTGGCTCAAGCCGATGTTGGCATGGCAATTGGCACAGGTACTGATGTGGCGATTGAAAGCGCTGACGTGGTTATCTTGCAAGGCTCATTGTTGAAAGTACCCGAAGCCATAGCCTTATCTAAAGCCACCGTGAAAAACATCAAACAGAACCTGTTCGGCGCATTTTTTTACAACACCATAAGCATTCCGGTTGCTGCCGGCGTTTTGTACCCTTTCTTTGGCATCCTGCTCAATCCTATGATTGCCGGAGCAGCAATGGCTATGTCGTCATTAACCGTGGTGACTAATGCGAGTCGATTGCGGTGGATTAAGTTGGGAAGTTGAGGAGAATATAACTATGGCTCGTACTTCATTATTTAGAAAACTCGTTCTCGCCTTGCAAACAGCCAGACGGAAAAACCTTAAGGCACAAGATTTACCCCTGCCATTACCACACAGTGCAAGCAATTGGACGAGGCGAAAATTCGTCAAAACGACAGCGGCTTTTGGGGCGGCTGGTTTAGCCAGTGGCTGTCTGTCTTTTCCTGCTGATGTAGAGGCAATACCCGCATTACCTAACATTGCCATCATAGGTGCAGGAATTGCTGGGCTTAATGCAGCTTACCAACTCAAAAGGGCAGGGCATTCTGCTACCGTCTATGAAGCGCGGTCTCGTATCGGCGGGCGTATGCTTTCTGCAGATATGGGTAATGGCCTGATTGTTGATTTGGGTGCCGAGCTTATCAATACAGACCATGCCGATATGTTGGCGTTGGCAAAAGAATTTGGTATTGAATTGTTTAATAGGGCGGAGGATTCGGCAAAATCACCTTTCCCCAAAGAGGCTTATTACTTTAATGGCATCAGCCATAGCGAATCAGATTTGGCTGATGATTTGCGCTTTATCGCAGCACAGATTACGTTAGATGCAGCGCTGCTTGACCAAGATTGGGATACTTATGCCCCGCAATTTGATGCGCTTTCCGTTGCAGATTATTTGGCTTTACACGCGGATAAGATCAAAAAGCCTTATGTTTTTGAGTTGTTTAAGGATGTTGTCCATACCGAATACGGGGTTGAGCCATATGAATCTTCAGCGATACAGCTCATCCTTGTCCTTCCTGTTGTTGATGGGCAAGCCGTTGAATTGTTGAGTTATAGCGATGAAACGTATTCTGTCGTTGGCGGCAGCGCCCAAATCACCAATGCACTAGGGAAAGAATTGGCGGGACACATTCAGTTGGGAATGAAATTAACAGGCATCAAAAAACATGCTGCAAAATTTCAGCTAACTTTTGCCAATCAAACAGAAATTGATGCGGATATAGTGATTGTCGCCATCCCATTTCCTGTTTTAAGTGGTGTTAAGATTAATGCGCCTTTGCCGAAACTGCTGCGCCGCTTTATCAATGAAGCCAAATTGGGATCAAACGAAAAAGTCATTGGCAGCTTCACTAAACGGTTTTGGCGGCAAACGAAAGGCTTTACCAATGCAGCATGGAGCGATTTAGGCTTTTCCGAAGTGTGGGATGCAACCCAGCGGCAATCAAAACGCCATGATGGTGCGCTTAATTTTTTCCTGGGTGGCAATCAGGCGCGGCAATTGGCAAGCGTTAATGATGTGACTAACCTGGGCAATCGTTTTGTATCCAGGCTTAATCGTTTTATTCCAGGTGCTTCAAAAGCATCTACAGGTCAATTTATTAAAACCGGTTGGACAAATAGTTCTTTAACGACAGGCGGTTATGCGAATTATAAGCCTGGGCAGTTAACCCGCTTTGGAGGTTTATTCTGGATCGAGTCCGATATTCCAGATGAACGCCAACAGGTCAATGCCGGAAATTTGATATTTGCTGGCGAACACCTAAGCGACGCATATTATGGGTTCATGGAAGGTGCAGCACAAACAGGAAGGCTGGCTGCCAAGTTGGCATTGGAAAAAATAGCGTTTGTAAGTTGAGCAAACAGTTTTATGGTTGCCTGTAATTTGGGGGCGTTTTTAAAACGGTTCGCTAATCGTTAGATAACAATACCCGTGAAGGACTTTTCTGGTTATTTGCACTTACCACCGCAAAATCCAAATGCACTAAATCCGAAAATTGAGTTTTAGCTTGTTGAACAATAGCTTCGGCGTGTTTTGCGCTTTCAACGGCACAAAAACCCGTTGGTCCCCAGGAGGTTTGCCCGACTGCAACAGCGCCTTGCTGTGTTAACCAATCCATAGCCTTGGTGACTTCCCTGCTAGCGTATATACCACCTTGGGCTGGTGCAAAATGTTTGCCGACCGCCTGTTGCAATTGCGATATGACGTGGCCGAATTGCTTAAGGTCACGTTCTGCAAAAGCTGGCAAACCTTGCATCATGATGAGGTAGCACAAGTGTTCTGCTTGATGTCGCGGGAAAGTGGGTAATGCTTCAAATGCTGCGATTTCCTGCTCGCCGTGCAAACCTTGTCCACGTCGGTCAAAAACCAGGATAAACCGCCAATCTACTGGCACATCCAAGTGGACAAGCACGGGTGGGGTAATGGTTTTTTCGCCACGACCACCATCCACAACCAAGCCGCCATGCTCAAACACACCGATGCCAATGCCGGAACGTAGCCCCCTGTCCATGACTGAGGCAATCTCGCGTACGGTTAACCCTAAACCATAATAAGCATTCAATGCTGAACCGATTGCCAAGGCCATTTGCGTTCCAGAACCTAACCCCACATGCTCTGGGATTGCTGTGTCTATGCTTATGCTAACTTGGTCAGATACATTTAACGCATCACATAATTGAGTTAAACATCGGTCGGCACGTTGTGCGGAAGGCCCAGTAATGCACCGTTGGTCTGCCTTGGATAAGGTTAAACGTGTGTTGATTTCGTTCAGCGCAATGCCGATGCTGCCGAAATGTCGGCCCAATGCTCCGCTTAGGTCGATAAAACCCATGTGCAATCGTGCCGGAGCAGTAACAGTTATTTTAGAAGAGGAGGGCATCAAGTGTTGGATTGTAATCGCTGTTTAGGCGGTAATTATATCCTGAACGACGATTTGGCGGGTAAGGTTTCAAAAACCTGAGTAAGATCATCTAACACGCAATCGGACAATTCTACCGTCAACGGTTTGACGGGGAGTGTTGAAGGTATGTACACCGTATACGCACCAGAGGCAGATGCCGCGAGTATACCGGTATGGGAATCTTCAAATACCACACATTGATGAATATCAACCTGCATCCGCTCAGCTGCTTTTAGGAAAATATCGGGTTCTGGCTTTACCCGTTCCACGTCATCGCTAGTGACAATTAAAGGAAAACGCAGGGCTATCCCTGCAATAGCAAGGCATTCCTGCGCGTAAATTGCTGAGCTATTGGTTGCAAGACAGACAGGAATTCCCTGGTGTTGGGCATAATCGAGCAAAGCGATAACGCCTTTTTTGACCGTTATACCGTGTCCATACACATGATTACGCCAACATTCCGCACCTAATTGCTTGAAAGTGTGGGTGTTAAAATCATGCCCTAACCAAGCCTGCAACTGTGCCTCTACTTGGCGGTAATCAAAGCCGGATAAGGCTTTGCAAGCATCCGGTTCAAGCTGATAACCCATAGCCTTGACCGCTTGTTGCCAAGCCGCAAAGTAAGTTGGCTCGGTGTCCAACACCAGGCCGTCCATATCAAAGATAAAAGCAGCAAAGTCAGTTAATTGGGACATTCAATAACCTTAATATATTCGCCCGGCGCTTCCCGACTAGAACCTACGACGATGCGTTTGCTGCCATCTTCTGCCTGTTCCAATAAACCGGAAATTTCAACCAGCTCTCCAATAACTGCTTGTCCGGTATAGGTTGCAATAAAGCAGATAACTGAGCTGATGTTTTCATATTCGATTGAATAAATCGCAGGGTAATCAAAGCTGTACCTGTCTTCTGTGATTTTGCATTGAATAGTAATTTCGCCGAGTTTGTGATAAGTGATTTGATTCGAATACCTTTCACCATCAACAAAATTCAGGTCAAATTTTCGTCCATTAACCAGCCCTTTGTTGAATTTACGTCGCTCATGCCACTCATACACTTGCAAATCTAAGGTGCATGATCGTCGTGCGTAGGCTTCTTGCCAATCTTTTTCGCCCAAGCCATTCAATTGTTTTTTGTCGATAAGCTCAGCGGTAATTGATCGCGCTTTATGAAAAATATCCCGGTCATAAAAAACCAAGTCAATATCCGACAGATGTTGTTGAGTACCTATCAAAATTGAACCTGTCACCCCAGCTTGAGTTAAATCCAGGCCATATTGCTGAAATAACTGACATAATTCATACAAATCCTGTTCGACTTTATCCCGTTGTTTGCTACGCAGAATCTGTTGTAACCGTTTTCTGGGGCTATGGTGATGGATGATATGTCCAGTAGCAACTGCATGGAGTTGGGCATCCAACATCACAGAGTGATGCAGATATTCGGGATGATGTTGTTTCAAATAGTCGTTTGCTGTCTCAGTTGCTACCTTATGCCACAGTCTGTTTTTTTCAGGATTGCACTTAATGTAGCGTAAAAAGCAAAGTACTTTCTCTTGCCCGCCACAATGTTCCGTCCCCTGTTGAACAACCGCAAAACACAGGCCTTCTGAGGTTTCGATAAAGTCTTTAGGCAGGTAAGGTTTATTTAATTCCGACACTGAGGAATCTCCAATATCTTTTTGCAAAGTAACAAATGCTTATGAAACAAGGCGAAAAACATCATGTTAAAGGTCAAAAGTGTGCTGTTTTGCGCCTTTTGCCTTTAACCTGGCGTCAACGTCATAAATCTATTGAAAACCTGAGCTTTATCTTCTATGCTCACGGCGTTTTGGCTGATAAGTTATGGCCATCCCTATTATGCCTTAAATCACTAACAGGAAACCTTATGAAGATTGGTGTACCCAAAGAAATTCATCCCGGTGAAAAGCGCGTAGCCACAACGCCGGAAGCCGCAGAACAACTTATCAAGCTGGGCTTTGCGGTCTGTATCGAAAGCGGAGCTGGTGTTAACGCAAATATTTCCGATGAAGTTTACAAAGAGGTCGGTGTTGAGATCGTTAAAGATGCAAAGACGCTTTGGCAAACCGCTGACATTGTAATGAAAGTGCGAGCGCCACAGCAACATCCAGAACTCAATATCAATGAAATTGACTTGCTGCCCCAAGGCGGAAAGTTGATTAGCTTTATCTGGCCTGCACAAAATGAAGCATTGATGAAACAACTGGCTACCAAAGGCGCTACAGTCCTGGCAATGGACAGCGTGCCACGCATTTCCAGGGCGCAAAAACTTGATGCGCTAAGCTCCATGGCGAATATTGCCGGCTATCGCGCAATCGTCGAGGCGGCACAGCATTTTGGTCGATTTTTCACCGGACAGATTACCGCCGCTGGAAAGATACCACCTGCGAAAGTTTTGGTCATCGGTGCAGGTGTTGCTGGATTGGCTGCAATTGGTGCAGCTAAAAGCATGGGCGCTATCGTGCGTTCATTCGACACGCGACCAGAAGTTAAAGAGCAAATCGAAAGTATGGATGCCGAATTCCTGATGCTGGACTTCAAAGAAGAAGGCAGCGGTACTGGCGGTTATGCCAAAACCATGTCCAAAGAGTTTATCGAAGCGGAAATGGCTTTGTTTGCTAAACAAGCGATGGAAGTGGACATCATTGTCACCACTGCGTTGATCCCTGGCAAACCCGCTCCAAAATTAATTACGGAAGCTATGGTTGTTTCCATGAAATCCGGTAGTGTCATCGTCGATTTGGCAGCCGAACAAGGCGGCAACTGCGAATTGACCGAAAAAGACAAGGTCGTTGTTAAGCATGACGTGACCATTATCGGTTATACCAACCTGCCAAGCCGTTTGGCTAACCAATCCAGCCAACTTTACGCTACCAATCTAAGGCACTTATTAACTGAGTTATGCCCTGAGAAAAATGGCATTATCAACGTCAATATGGAAGACGAAGTGATCCGGGG
>JABFSV010000249.1 GCA_013140405.1 Methyloglobulus sp.
CTTTGGTTTATCTGAAACAGTTACCGCTTGATGTGTTAAAAATAGACAGGGGGTTTGTTCGGGACATCTTGAGCGATTCCAGCGATGCCGTCATTGTAGAAACCATCATCAGCATGGCAAAACATTTGAACATCCAGGTGATTGCAGAAGGCGTGGAAACTGCCGAACAGTTAGCATTTTTAAAACTGAAAGGCTGCTCTACCTTTCAAGGTTATTATTTTGACCAGCCGTTAACCGCAGCCAATTTTGCAGAGACTTACTTGAAAAAAGCGATTTAGCCACAGGTGCAGAGGGATAAATCTGCTTTTTTGTGCCTTGTTACTTTGGCTTAAGACAACCAGACAAAGCATAGCGCGTGGTCAACAAGGTCATCATGGTAGGAAATTGAATAAAACGATTTTCAAAATAAAGTGTGACCAAAACACAAACCATTATGAACGAGGGTTCGACAACGCCAGAATCAACGATAGATCGCATACGTTGCAAGCTATCCCGATCAATCTTGTGGCGTTGTCCAATGAAAAATAAAGAAACAAACGCAACAATCAGCGCGAAATAAACGGGGAAGAAAAAGAATATCGGGGAATCT
This sequence comes from Methyloglobulus sp., assembly GCA_013140405.1. GTDB lineage: Bacteria > Pseudomonadota > Gammaproteobacteria > Methylococcales > Methylomonadaceae > Methyloglobulus. The sequence continues at coordinate 590 of JABFSV010000249.1, forward strand.
GCAACAAACAGCGGCTTCCAATAAGCGAACCAAGCAAACAAAATGCTGCTAGCAAAAAGATCGTAACTGATTTTTTCGGGCAATCTCTTAAAAAAACTGCCCATAATCGTACCAATCGCTATCGCCAAACCAACGTAAATAAAAACAGGAGAAACCAGCACCGCCTGAATCGGACTTCCAGTTTGCACAATTAGCGCCAGAATAAGACACAAGACTACGAAAAATGGCATGGTTGATCAAATGAGGATTCTTGCTGACAAATAAATAGGTAGTGTTTGCCTTGTTAATGTTAATGCATTTCAATGAAAGTTAATACACATAAGATGTAAGAAATCTCAGGGTTATTTACAGATGGGTTGATTAAAATATTGATAAAGTATTTCATGAGGTGTTGAGTTGTTCAAACCCTTATGGGGCTTAACGGTATTGTACACAAGGGGCATAAATCGAAATAGACCAATTCGCCAGGATACGACTTGTATACCGCCTGGCCTCGCGTTTCAGCCAGCCTTGGATCGCTCATTCAACCCCTGGCCAGCCTTCAGGCCATACTGGATCGTCTTGAAGCGCTGGTTGGTGCTGTCGCGGGGAACAAACTCCTGCAACCTGGCGCGTTTGAGGATGTTATAGACCGTCGGTCGGCTTACCCCCTGAAATGTTCTGCCAGTTGGATCACTTTCCAGCAACGGGTTTGGTAAAGCCGCTAGGCCTCTTGACGGTCCAGCGGCGTTAAACGGATTCGTTTGTGCATGTTCATCGACAGTATTCTCCAAAATACTGTAAACAACGCTAGAGATTCTTACACTTTATTTAATGATGTTTTAGGTGATTGCATAAGGCACGACAAACTTTATCATTCCAGCTTCTTGGCAGATCAATCCTCTCAAGCCTAAGGCTAAAAACTTAGGATTTATATGCAACTCTTTTTTGTAATTATCCTCAATTTTTACAGCCTCTTCGTTTACTATTGAAAATTCATCACCCAAAAGTGAACTTAACTTATTTGCGAATTTTTTGGTAAGTTTGAATGCTTCGGTTTTCGCTTTAATTTTACCGAAAGCCGTATCGAAAGTGCCTCTATGAATTGTCACTGGAATTTTGGTTTCAATAGCATCCAAGTCGGTTTGTCTGACTGTAAATAAAAATAGGTCGTTATCGAAAAAAACTACATCAGGGGTTATGGATAAACGGAAAAAAATATCTCGGTGGCTTTCGATTTTTAAATCAGTGTCTTTAAACAAACCAGCAAGGCCAATCAATTCCGATTGTAAAGCTGTATTATCCTTAACTTCAACCCAGCCAAACGGGTGAAAAATAATAGATTCCTCAAAACTGGCAAATTCAAATCCTCGCAAGTGTGAAGCCAAGCCCAATAACAAGGCTAATTGCTGTTGATTTACCATTACGTCCAGAGCTTTCTCTTTACCTTTCACACCAGCAAAAATAGATTTCTGATGGTCGATAGGGAAAGTCACGCCGTACTTCGTTGGTTGAAATAGATAGGGGCTAGCAAAACTGTCCGGTAAAGCCATCAACTCAGCTTCAAGGGCTTTTCGGTCACCAGAAAAATCATCATACAAGGCTTTTAAATAAGCCATTTTACCGTCCGATGTTGCGCCGCTCACCATCTCACTAATGGAAAACCAAGCTAAACGCTCGTCGGATTTTATTTTTTGCTGCAAGAAAAGATAACCGTCCAAGGTCAATTCAACCTGAAAAATCTCCAAATAATATTCAGTTAACGCATGATTAGGTGCAGAACCTTGAACTTGTCGATAAGGTTTTAAAGTGCGCCACGACTTAAAAGCGTAGTGCGACTCATGGAGCAAACCCGCTTCCTCCCTTAATTCCCGTTTTAGGGTTTCCGGCAACGCTTTTTTGATAAGGTCGGAATTAGGCGATTGCAGTTCCTTCAACAACGTGTTTTTATCCAATCCTGACACATCACACTGATTAGCCCTGCCGCCGATTAAACCGTAGTCGCCAGCCGATTTTTCATGGCGTTTTTTCGTATCCTCGCGTTGAAAAAACAAAATCTTGCCTTCGAGCTTGATGATGCCCCAGGCAACGTAAATAAAACGGATGGGTTGGGCATTTCTACTGGCGTGATGATTGTTCCGAGAGTTTTCTATAACGTGCAATACTTCGCGCTGTTGATCTTTTTTGTCATTGGAAATCCCCTGCGTGTTCCAAAAACTAGGCGCAAACAACTGGGATTCGCTGTCGCCCAACGCTGTCAACACCGATGTCGCCATTAATTGGGCGGGAAAAGAAACAAAGCACCATTCCCCTTTTTGCAAATAAGCGGAATTTAAAACCGCTAAGGTATCGAGCAGGTTTTCGACTAAAGCAATCGTATTTACAGCAATCGCTTTTTCTATTTGATGCTGTTGCGATAATCGGTTGATCAAATCTTCACGCGAAACGCTGTAAAAATCGCCTTCTTCTTCGGCGAAACGGGGCAACAAAGGAATTAACGCTTGGATTAACTGAGCGGACATGCGATTTTATGCGAGGAAATAGCTGTTAATGAATGCAGAAACTCTTCATCCGTCATTTTAAAATCTTCCGCAATAGCAAACTCCACTTTGCCTTTTAATAATCCTAAACGCCGTTTTTTAACAGGCTGGTTTTTTAAAGATAAAACAAAGTTCAATGTGGCTTCGACTTTCTCTAAAGGTAGAGTGTGTATTTCTGTTAATAGGGCTTGTTCTATTTCTGCTCGGTTCATTTTTACCTTATAAAAACAACAGTTTTAGTAAAAAAAGACACCCTAATAATTAACCATCAATTAAACTTTCCAAAGGAATATTTAATCCTTTATGTAATTTTCTAATGGTTTCTAAAGTGAGCTGTAATTTACCATCAAAAAACGCTTTTACTTTTTTGATAGTTCCAAAATAAACCGTCAAATCACTTAACCCCAGCCCTTGCTGCTCCATCCTGAATTTTATGGCGTTGATTGGGCGAGGGGCGGAGATAGGAAATTGTTTGGCTTCGTAGCTTTCAACCAAAGTCACCCAAATATCCAGCGCGTCACCTTCTGGCGAGTTAAATTCAGCGTCCATGAGCTTATCGATTTCTGCTAATGCCGCTTGATAATCGGCATTATTTATTATGGGTTGAATGTAAATGCTATATCTCCCAATCTTCCAACAACAAGCCATTCACCCGGCTGAATTCACGGGTATTGTGGGTAATTAAGGTCACCTCATTTGCCAATGCAATAGCGGCAATCATAAAATCATTGGCGCCGATTGGCGTACCTATCGCGCTCAATTCGCTGCGTATTTTGCCGTAGGCTAAAGCCGATTTATCGTCAAAAGGTAAAGATTGAAAATGGGCGCAAAAGTTTTCGGCTTTCGCTAGACTGGCTGTTGGGTTTTGGCTTTTCATAGCCCCATAAAACAATTCTGCTTTAACGACCGAACAGAGTACGATTTGATGGGCTTGGCATAACTCCAAACGCTGTTTTAACTTATCGGAACGCTTGTTGAGAAAGACAATACAGACATTGGTATCCAATAAATATCTCATAGAATTGCGTCTATCTCATTGAGCTTAGGCTGTTCTGGGCGTTCCAGCGGATCATCCGCTAAACAGCCATACGTTTGATCGATAAAAGACAACCACTTTTGCTGCGGCAATGTTTCTTGACTAGGCTGAATAATCACGACCAGTTCAACATCTTGATTGGCGTATTCAGATGGCAGCGTTAAATGAAGTTGTGCGTTGTCTTCAATATGGGTATTGAACTGGAGTGTTTTCATAGTTATTCACCTTGAGGGAAACTAATGTTGTAGATGTGACTGGAAAACTTTAGTAAAAACTCAGACTGGGTGTAATCGAAACAGCTAAACGTGTAATGTCTTGATATGTAAACTTGGTTTGGATTGCGATTGTTTTCTACGGCTTTGTCTTTTTTGTCATCGTGTTCTGAAGTTAAAAACCAAAAGCAATGATAAAGTCCGGTTATAAAAAAATCATCGCCTTTTGTTTTTAATTTAGCTTTATCATTTTGTAAGTCATGCAATATGTTATGAACCTGAATCCTTTTAGTTTTCTCGTTAAAGTAAGAAACGTAATTTTTAACTAAAGGAATTCGCTTTTCTTTAACGATTTGCTCAGATTCTTTAAACGCTTCGCTTTCCTCGCTTTTATTGAACAACAAAAACAGGCTTTTTTCATAATCCTTTGCTTCATTGCCCAAATCGAAAATTGCCCGCATATTGCAAATGAATAAATAAGCAACATCTTGTTCAGTCAGATTATTAAAAATCGCCGTGGAATTGTGCGCCATCCAATTACGGGTCATTTTCATAATCCATGAAAAAGCGTATGCGGTTTGGTCATCATCTATTTTTTTCGGCTTAACCGATTCTTCCCATTCGTGCGCTAAGGTTCTTACAAAAAGCTTATAAAACGCAGTTTTATTGCTCGGTTCACGCAAAGGTAAAAAGCTTTCTAAAACGTCCAAATAATCATCTACATCTAAAAAAGCAGGCTTTTTTTCATCAGCACTGTATTTTTCAAAACGTAACTTTTCTTTTTGAGTTCTTAAAAATTGACATCCCTCAATAATCCCCCGCCGCAAAATCAGATAATCGTTTCTTTCGTGATCTTCAAGCCAATTTCTTAATTCAGCTTGTGCTTCTTTATCATTACTTTTGGCAATAGCATTCGGTGGTTTAATGCAAATGTCGTTACATGCCTTGCTAAAAATACCATAGGTACTATCGTCTTGATTAATTGCCAAACTTTTTATAAAGCTAACCTTTTCAGCCTTATTATCTTTTTGTTTTAAATATGTTTTTTGCTCATCTGATAAAAAATAAAGAGCTTTTTCAGTAGCACTTTTAATTTGCTCCTCATCTACGGATGAACTGATTTTCTCAACCAGTTCGGAAAAAGTATTTTTCTCCGTATTACCAGTTAAAAAGATAATTTGTCGTCTTGGAAACCCTCTTTCCAATAGTATTAAAAATAAAACCATACCGCTTTTTTGTAAAAAATCGTCAGGAGATAAATTGAATTGTTCTGATTTATCCCTAACTATTTCTTTATCAGAATTCGTTAAGTCTATATCCAATACAACAACATCATAACTATTTAATTCCTTTGCTATGGTTTCTTCCGCTTCGCTAAAATCAGTGATGTTTTTGACATTACGATTGGCAAACCAAAAATCTTTTTTGTTACCTGGATTATCTTCGACCCATAAAATATTCATACTATTTTCCTGATTAAAACCCAAATAGCTTATAAGAATAAATTCAAATCTTCTGGCGAAGTTAGTTCCTTATAAAGCAGGTCTTGTTTAATGAACAACGTCACCTTAAATTGATCGCTTTGCTGAGAAATCAATAAGCTTTTTGCTGGGCTTACGGTGTCATCCAATTGTTTTAAGTCTTCTTGAATGGCATCCAAGCCTTTCCCTGTGCCGAGCATTGTTGGCGGTTTTTGTTGCACTGGATTTTCCCAGCTACAAGTCAAATACGTTTTATCATTGAGCGTGGTTTCAGCAAAATCCAAGGTTAAAAACGCATCCTTGTCATGATCGGCATATTTGAAGGCATTAAACAAGATTTCTGAGAAATAACCAAACAATAGCGCTTCGGCATGGCTTTCGGAGAGAATGAAAACTTTATTCCAAAGCGGGTCGACTTGAGCTACCTGAATCGGGCGCAAATTTTGGCTGACCCATTCAATCGGTTTCATGGATTTGTTGAGCAAAATGTCATCTTCAAATTTTTGCTTTAAGACATCAAGACTTACATTAAGCTTAACCAAGATTTTATCCCGGATGCTGTTAAGCCCCGCATAATGCTGATTAAGAAAACGGGCGGTAACACGGCTAACAGCATAGTCCAAAATATCTTCAATGGTTTTTGTTTTGTCGCTACTGTTCGAAGTCCGGCGGCAACTCCTGATAAGTTGGCGAAATTTTTCAGGGTTGGTGTTGGCGTAACGTTGACGTAACAATTCGCCTTGCAACTTGATGATGATTTCCGAATGATAGGCTTCGTGCAGCAATAACACATCTTTACGGCAATCAGGATTGTTTTTTAAGCGCTCGGCAACTTGATAAATGGTATCTGGAAAAATCACATTACCTAAAGTGTGGGTGAATTGCTCTACTAATTTTTGCATTTTTATTTTTAATGATTCGTTTTCTTGACTCAATTTATTTAATTGATTCGCATCATCCTCAGCCGATCTAAAATAATTACACCGTTGAACTAGAATTTGAAATAGCTTGCGCTGTTGCCCTATATATTTTTCACTAAGTTCCTCTTCGTAATCCTCAATACCGTGCGGCAAAATCGGATAGTTTTCTGACATGTATTGGTGAAAATCATCAATATTGCTTTCAAATTTTTTTTCAATATTTTCAATAATTTTATCAATCTCGCTTCGGTATTTGCTGTAATCTGAAATTCCCTTATTCGTGAGAAGCATTTTGATCCGTTTAGAACGAGCACTATTTACTCCTGCATTGGCGGCTTTTTCATAGCACCCTAACGCACTTTTGTCATCCTGCTCGACACCACGGCCTTCGCGGTACAAATCGCCCAATAATCCAAACGCTTCGCCAAATTCTTGATGGCTGGCTTTTTCTGCCCATCTAAAAGCCAAGCTATCGCTTTGTTCCGTGCCTTTTCCTTCATAGTAACAACGGGCTACAGCATATTGTGACATTATGTGATCTTTGTCCGCCGCTTGTTTGAACCAGTTAAAGGCGGTTTCGTCATTTAATTCTTGGTTATCTTTTGCCGCATCAAATGCCGATAAAATTTTAGGGTCAATATCCGTTTCTATATCAAGATCATCTGCTAGCCAGTCACCAAAGAGTTTGCCTTTAAACTCCCAGCCTTCTGCTCTCTCAAAACTCAAGTCCTCCTCTATTTTTGTTGAGTAATACAAACCCAACGCAAATTGCGCTTGGGTATCACCTGCTGTGGCTTGTTGTTGCAGTTCGGAAATTGAGAGGTTTTTTGATTCGGTCATGATTTTGTCCTTTGGTTGTGCTTTTGTTGATTCGTGTTTGGTTAGCAATATGCTTATAGCCCTTTTCTTTGCCTGCTGTTTTGCTTGGTTGTAAACGCTGCCGTGTGCCTTGAAAATCACGGTTCAATGAATTCGACTTTTATTGCCATGTTCAATGCGTTGGCGATTTCCTCCAACAAGGCTTTTGCTGAAACCTTGTTGACATGGGTGGTGATGTACCAGCCATTGCAATGCCGTTGCGCTTGGTAGCCGTTAGTCTGGGTTCTGGCGACCAGCCGGAATGGAGGTAATCACTTTGTTCAACTTCGCCACCCGTTCCAGGCCGAATATTTTCAATGTTTCCAGGAAGGTATCCGCGATGGTGGCTTCTTCGATGATCCGGTTGGCCAGTTTTACCCTCATTCGCCCGCCGGGTTTACGGGTGCGATACTTTGATTTTTTATGTCTATTGGCTTGTTCTCCCAGCTTGATTGAATTGCTTGACTCAAATCGGTTTAGCGCGGATTGGATGTCTTCGCCTAATGTCTGCAATCTGCGGCATGATTGGATATAGTGTTCTACCTGAGAAAATCTGCCATCTATTACGGCATCAGCACTCGCTTGCTTAAGGTCGTCCGTGGCATGATTTACCACGGCAAACAATTCTGTGACTTTTGTCGAAATAGCTTCAGGTAATTTTTTCATAGCAACAACTCCGTTTTTTCGTTGGGTTCGATTGGGTTTAATAAGGTCGAAACCACAGTGTGTCTATAATTCCGCTCAATTTTTAAATATAAAAAAGTCGATTACCTGGTTTTGAAACTGTGTTCATTTCGTCAATGAATCCGCCTTCACAGCATGGGGT
>JABFSV010000355.1 GCA_013140405.1 Methyloglobulus sp.
CGCGAATAACCATTATGGCCAGAACTATGAAGTTCATTAACAGGCCGGATATACGTTTGCAGTCGTACCTAAAAACCAAAAGTGATTTTTGCTTGCAAAACGGGAGGTGTCCATATACAGACCTTCAATTTCTCGAAAATTAAATATAATACTCAGCAAGTCAAACTAAACTTGGTCAATTTACTGTTTAATATACCCGCTGCTACGATGATTGGGGATAGAACCGGGCTAAATGGAGGTGAGTAAGCGAGGTCTGCATTTTCAAGATCAGAGCAAGTCAGTTTTCCAAGTAATGCTGTTGCGGTGATATCGATCATTTTATCGACACTCCCATGACCAACCGCTTGAGCACCCAATAGTCTGCCATCTTTCCGATTAGCGATGAGTTTTAAGGAAAAATCTTGTTTGCCTGGATAATACCGAGCCCGGTCACTTCCTGCCGTTACAATCGAAATTGGATCAAACCCCGATTCCAGAGCAGATTGCTCAGATAAGCCCGTTATAGCGACTGCCAATTTAAAGGTCTTGAAGATGGCTGTTCCAAAGACACCGGGGAAATGGGCATCTCCACCAGCAACGTTTTCCCCTGCAACACGCCCTTGTAAATTGGCGATATCGCCCAAAGGCATCCATGTCGATGCACCTGTTATCCGGTTGACTGTTTCACAACAATCACCAGTGGCATAAATACCCGGTACGTTGGTTTCCATTCTTGAATCAACAGCAATTGCCCCTGTAGTCCCAAGCCTAATACCAGAAATTTTTGCCAGTTCAATATTAGGTCTGACACCGATTGCAACAACAACTAGGTTGGCTACCAGCATTTTGCCGGATTCTGTTTCAACACCAGTGACCCGACCATTTTCACCTTGCAGCTTAGCAAGGCCGTCACCAAGCACCAATTCGACTTGATTTTCAAGTAAATGGTCGTGAACAAGCTGTGCCATTTCCGGATCGAATTTTGGCAAAATACGTGTTGCCTTTTCGATTATGGTGGTTCTAATTTTAAGCTCATGGAAAGTCTCGGCCAGTTCCAGGCCAATATAACCGGCACCTATAATGACTGCCTTTTGTGGCTGCAATGTGGTTAACAATGTTTTGAAGCGGGCTAGGTCAGTGATATTGCGTAAGGTTAATACGCCTTCCAGTGTTATCCCTTCAACACTTGGCACTATTGGACGTGCGCCCGTTGCTATGATTAATCGATCATAGCCGACAGTAAAATCGGTATTATCTCGCAGATTCCGTACGGTGAGCTGTTGTTTGGTTTTATCGATGCTAATAACGCGGTGCCGGATAAAAACCTGGATGCCTTCCTTGGCAAAATCTTCAGGTTGCCGGATGATGACTTTCTTTTCATCAGTAATGACACCGCTGATGACATAAGGCAGACCACAAGCGGAATAGGACACTTCGGATTCATCCTGGTAAAGGATAATTTCACACTTCGGGTCAACCCGATGCGCTTTCGCTGCCGCTTTTGAGCCTGCTGCCACTCCACCGATGACAATGATTCGCATGTTTTCCCCCGTTATTGTTTATCAATTTTACAAGACAGACCCAACCAATCGCCATTTCCGGCAAAAAATGCCGGTTCGCCACCAGTATGCACAAAAATTATTTTTTTGTGTTCTTCAAATTGCTTGTTTTGCAGCCCATGCAGGAATCCAGCTATTGCTTTACCGGTATAGACAGGATCAAGCAAAATGCCTTCGGTACGACCAACCAACCGTATCGCTTCGGCAGCTTCCAGACTTGGGATACCATAACCTTGTCCGATAAAGCCGCCGTAGACGGGAGCATCATTGGCATGAAAAATCCAATCCAGCTTCAATAGGCCTGCGGCTTCAGTAGCCAAATCAGCGATTTGCTGGCTTACCTCTTCTGGCTCCCGGCTGACTGTATAACAGCGCATTTTCCAGGGCAGGCTCAACACCCTGATGCCTAGCAGCCAACCGGCATAGGTTCCGCCAGAACCGACGGCCAGCACGATCGCATCAGGCTCCAAATCTTGGCCAAGACATTGCTGATAAAGCTCGAACACAGCCAGCACATGCCCTAATACGCCCATTGCACAGGCACCACCGCGCGGAATCGCATAGGGGCGGTTACCTTTTTTCCGTAAGTTGTCGGCAACCAGTGAAATATGCGTATCAACCGAAGCCCTGTCATCGTCATGGGTAAAATGCGTGTGTGCATTCAACATGCGGGTAAGGCGATAATTTCCGTCCACAGTAGCAGGCGGTTTCCCCCAATAAACCGCCGTACAGCGTAGTCCGGCATGAGCCGCCACAGCCGCTGTTGCCCGGACATGATTGGATTGCACGCCAGCCCCGGTTACCAGCCAATCGGCATTTTGGGACAAAGCATCAGCTAATATTACTTCCAGGCCACGTATCTTATTGCCGCCCAAACCGAAACTGATCAGGTCGTCGCGTTTAAACCACAGGTCAGTGCGGCCAAGTGTTTTTGACAATCGGTTTGCCCGCATGAGCGGGGTTGGATAATGTGCGAGGATATGGCGGGGTATTTGGCTGGCAA
>JABFSV010000424.1 GCA_013140405.1 Methyloglobulus sp.
TTTTGCCATGAGACACCTCTCTCGAATAATTGCTCGCTAACCCGCATCACACAATGCAGCCACAGTTTATCCACCTAAGACTCCACACCCAATTCTCGCTGGTTGACGGTATCGTCAAAATCAAGCCCTTGGTTAAACGCTTGACTGAGCTGAACATGCCAGCGGTGGCGGTAACAGACCACACCAATTTGTTCGCACTGGTCAAATTTTATAAGGCGGCGATGGGGCAAGGCATCAAGCCGATTGCCGGTTCTGATGTGCTGATTTTTAATCCTGAAGAACCCGCAGCCCCGCATCGTTTGACCTTGCTGGTAAAAAATCGTATCGGTTACATCACTTTGATGGAGTTGATCTCCAAAGCCTATCAAGAAGGGCAACATCAAGGTGTGCCGATGCTCAGGCAGGAATGGTTAATTGCCAATCATGACGGTTTGATCGCCTTGTCGGGCGGTATGGCTGGCGATATTGGTAAGGCGTTACTGGCTGAAAATACCGATTTGGCAAAAGAGTTGGCTAAACAGTGGACGGTACTATTTGAGCAAAGTTTTTACCTTGAACTACAACGCGTCGGTAAGCCTGATGAAGAACGCTATATTACCGCTGCAGTGGATTTGGCAATAGCAAGCGGATTGCCCGTAGTGGCGACCAACGATGTCCGCTTCCTGAAGCAAACCGATTTTGCCGCCCATGAGGTGCGAGTTTGTATAAATCAAGGTAGGGTGCTGGATGATTCCAGGCGGCCTAAGGACTATACCGAGCAACAATATTTACGCAGCGCGGATGAGATGTCGGTATTGTTTGCAGACATTCCCGAAGCCTTGCAAAACACTGTAGAAATCGCCAAACGCTGTAACCTGCATTTAGATTTGGGTGAAAACTTCCTGCCGGACTTCCCCGTTCCGCCTGGAATGACTTTAGCCGAACTGATGTCCGATGCGGCAAAGAGAGGGCTGAACGAACGCTTGCAGCATTATCCGGCAATAGGAACAAGTACGGCTGAAGAAAACCGCAAAGTTTACGACCAACGCCTGGACGATGAATTACAGATGATTACCCAGATGGGTTTTCCAGGCTATTTCATGATCGTGGCGGATTTTATCCAGTGGGCGAAAAATAATGCTATTCCCGTGGGGCCAGGACGGGGTTCGGGTGCGGGTTCGTTAGTTGCTTATGCCTTAAAGATCACCGATCTTGACCCGATTGAATTTGACTTGCTGTTCGAGCGCTTTTTGAATCCTGAACGGGTTTCGATGCCCGATTTCGATATCGACTTTTGCATGGACAGGCGTGATGAAGTCATTGATTACGTCGCCAGAAATTATGGACGCGACCACGTTGCCCAGATCATCACTTACGGTTCGATGGCGGCGAAGGCGGTTATCCGCGACGTGGGCAGGGTGTTGGGTTTTCCTTATGGTTTTGTTGACAGCCTAGCCAAACTGATTCCTTTTGAAATCGGCATGACCTTAGACAAAGCCCTCAAGGATAGCGCTGAATTAAGGCAGCAGTACGAAACCGAGGAAGAAGTCAAAAACCTAATCGACATGGCCTTGTCGCTGGAAGGGACTGCCAGAAACGCCGGAAAGCATGCCGGTGGCGTGGTGATTTCCCCCACTAAATTGACCGACTTCACACCGCTGTACTGTGAGCAAGGCGGCGGCAATTTAGTGACCCAGTTTGATAAAGATGACGTGGAAGCGGTGGGGCTGGTCAAGTTCGATTTTCTGGGTTTGCGAACCCTGACCATCATCGACTGGACGTTACAGATTATCAATCAACAAAACCAGCTAAGCAATGCGCCACCCGTTGATATTAATAGCATTCCACGGAATGATGCCGCGACTTACGAACTATTGAAAAATGGCCTGACAACCGCTGTTTTCCAATTAGAATCACGGGGCATGAAAGAGCTGATTAAAAAACTCAAACCCGATTGTTTCGACGACATCATCGCGCTGGTGGCGTTGTTCCGCCCAGGGCCTTTAGAATCGGGCATGGTCGATGATTACATCAAGGTTAAACACGGTGCGAAGGCCGAATACGCACATCCTATGCTGGTGCCTATCCTCAAACCGACCAACGGCGTAATCTTGTACCAAGAACAGGTGATGCAAATCGCCCGAGAATTGGCAAGTTATACGCTGGGCGGTGCGGATATGCTACGGCGGGCGATGGGCAAGAAAAAGCCTGAAGAAATGGCGAAACAGCGGGAAACTTTTACTATTGGAGCAGTCGCCAATCAAGTCGAAGAAAAAATCGCCACTTACGTATTTGACTTGATGGAGAAATTTGCCGGGTACGGTTTCAATAAGTCCCATTCTGCTGCTTATGCACTGGTTGCCTACCAAACCGCTTGGCTAAAGGCGCATTATCAGGCAGCATTTATGTCGGCAGTGCTGTCGTCCGATATGGACAATACCGATAAGATAGTCACCTTAATTGAAGAATGTCGGCAGATGAAACTGGAAATTTGTCCGCCTAATATTAATGTTTCCAACTACCGTTTTACGGTGAATGACGACGAGCATATTGTCTA
>JABFSV010000431.1 GCA_013140405.1 Methyloglobulus sp.
TAGCCGGATGGCTGCCCTGGTTTTCCGATGCGTTGGCATTGTTATTTACCACTGCCAGTCTAGCGCTGACAGGGATGATCTGGTATGGCATCAAACTTAGCCCTTTACTTGATATTTTGATTGAAAATTTGCAAAGCTCAGGTGGCGCAAATATTCTAGATCAGGTGTTAATTTTCTTAGACCGCCTGTTTATCCATGACTTCAAAATAGAAGGCAATAGGCCCAATATAGAACTGCCAATCACAGCTTTTCTATTACCAACCATTGGTTTGTTCAGCTTTAAAATAATCCGTAGCTTGTGGCTTTATCAAGTACGAGTGCCTTGTTCTGTTTGGCAATCCATCGGTGCGTCCTTGACTGGCTTATCATTAACCCATACAGTTGCAAAAGGCACAATACAAGGCTTATTTATCAATGGCAAACCATTCATGCGTACGCCCAAGTATGAAAAACAAGGCCCTTTATTTACCGGTTTGATGACCATAAGGGAAGAGTTGTTATTACTCACTCTTTTGGTTGCGGCAATCTTATTTATGAGTAACGCTGAACACTTCGATAATCTCAGCGGTCATCTTTGGGTAGCTGTATTGGCTGTGCAGTCAGTTCCTTATCTCGCGACTTTACTGACATTATTGATTAGCATAGCGCCTAATTACCGCTGGAATAAATCCGCAATTGCTATGGAAGAACTGGACGATGCTTAAGTCCAAACCGTATTTATACATCGCTGGATACCATCAAAAATAAGGCAGGACACCCTTAGATACGGTATAAAATCGCCGTAGCTAAGGGTTAGCTTATTAATGGCTTCAAATAATTAATTTTTAAAAGTACTTTTGTATACAAGCAGTTGATTTTAAACTGCTTTTAGGTACACAAAGCTATTTCCCGCAATAATTTACAAAACCGCTGAATTGCATAGCGGTTAATTATCTTTCTTTCAACAATCTAATTGCCATCCAGCCAAGCATTAGCACTGAACCAGCCAACAAACCCCATAATAACCACGGACGTTTGGGAATCAATTTGCTTAGCGCTTCAGGCTCTTGCTGTACGGGTTCTGTAATAATTCCAACAGCAGTTGACCACTCGCTATTGATAACTTGTTCGGATCGTTTTACCAACTGATCTGCTCCAATTGCCAATGTAAACGGTACGCTGCCATGTGCGAGAAACGTAAGCTGCTGCGCTGACCACTCGACAGTCACACTTGGTGCACTTGAAATGCCGAGTTGACCGCCTTGCTGCACCATCAACTCCAAGGCTTCGATTGCTAGACCATTCAATTTAAAAACCGTCGATTCAGAACTGGTTAACATCCCATTCAACATTTGTGATGGCTGCTGTTTGGATGTTAGCTTATCAAGCTGAGGAACCTGCTTATAGGTATTAATCAGTGCGTTAAAAGCAACCCGCTGACTGCCAAAGTTAAATTGAACGGAATTGATCGGTAACTGCGCTCCCTTTAATGGGCAGAGAACCCGCTCTTTTGTAGCACTCAACTGGCAATCTACAGTTATCTTTTCCGTAACGGACGTAGTCTCGGACGGCGTTTTTGCGTAGATTTTAACAATTCGGCTTAAATCCGAACTTTCAGAACGGATCCGCCAATAGCTCGATTTGCTTGCAGGTATTGTTATGCTTAATTGGGCAAGACGATGACCGCCAAAATAGGCCAACAACTTTTGATTACTGACAACTGGCTGCCAAGTCCGCAAATCCTCAGAACTTTCAATAGTAATTTCCGCTTCAAAATCGGCTTTATGGGTTTCATCCAATTCAAATCGAAAGTTATTGATAGTGGTCAAACTCAATTTAGGATCGTCCAAAATCCATTGGGCTATCTTGGACTTAGCCGTTAATTTTGAACCCTTAGGTATGTCGCTCATGTGTATAGCAATTTTCCCCTTAATATCGAGTTGAATATCTGCTTCACGCCCCACGACTTCTTTTACGTCAGCTTCAACAGGGATTGCAATAGCGTCAACGCTGAATTCAGAACTGGGCGTGTTTTGTTGTATCGGCATCAATTGATGAGCGACGGCTATCCCCTCAGCGTTGAAGATCCGCAGGTCAGTCAACTGGTACTTTGAGGCAAAATAGCACCATTGCGGCAGGTGCACTGTGACCGCGACTGCTTTGGGATCATTGAAAGTAATGGGAGCAGTATGCGAAAAATTAGCCGGACTTATTTCTGTTTCCGCAGCGGCTAGCTGGGGAAACAAAAGGCTGATTAGTACGGTTACCCTAGAAATCTTATTGGCGAACATGTCGATAACCTATGCTTATAACTCAAGAATTGGCAGGTTTGTTAATATCTTTCGATGGAATCGGAGCCACATAACCCACAACTAGCATCAGTACGCCAACACCGATAAAAGAGACAATTCTCGCCAAAGACCCCACTTTTGAGAGGTCAATCAAGATCAATTTAGCAGCCACCACCACCAATAATGCCGCACCCACTATCCACAAACCTCGCGTCATCTTCCGCGAAGCAATCCACATTGCCACGAGCGCAGTCAATGTCCA
>JABFSV010000300.1 GCA_013140405.1 Methyloglobulus sp.
CTACGACGATGGACTGAATTTCGGCAGGTGCCATCGCGTTGATAACAAACTGCGCTTCACTGGGATTCCAGAGAATAATGTCGACACGCTCACCCGCCAATTCATTAGTGACTGATTGGACTCTTGAGCCACGCATTCCCACGCAAGCACCGACGGGGTCGAGCCTGGGGTCATTGCCTTTGACGGCTATCTTCGCTCTGGAACCTGGATCACGGGCTGCCCCCATAATGGAGATCATGCCTTCATTGACTTCTGGCACTTCCAAGCGGAACAAGGCAATCAACAATTCAGGCGCTGTACGGCTGATAAACAGTTGTGGCCCACGGGCTTCAGAGCGGACATCTTTCAGATAGCCGCGAATCCTGTCGCCATTGCGGATAGCTTCCCGTGGGATCATATCTTCTTTTGCGATTAAAGCCTCGACATGGCCACCTAAATCCAGGTAAACATTGCCTTTTTCAATGCGCTTGACAATGCCAGTGATGAGTTCGCCAACACGGCTTTGATAGGCTTCGACAATTTTTTTGCGTTCCGCTTCACGGACTTTGTGGATGATGACTTGTTTCGCCGTCTGCGCGGCTATGCGGCCAAAATCAACGGATTCGATTTCTTCCTGGACGACATCGCCAATCTGGATGTCCTTGTCTTCCATTCGGGCGGCTTCCAATAGAATTTGCGAGGCAGGAAATTCGACATCGCCGTCAACCTCTGGATTGACATCCACCACATCCCATTGCCGATAGGTAACATAATCCCCAGTTTTTCTGTCGATGATGACGCGAACCTTGATTTGGTTAGTATGGCGCTTGATCGTAGCGGCTTCTAATGCAGATTCAATGGCTTCAAAGACAATTTCCTTGTCAATATCTTTTTCATTAGAAAATACCTCGGCTACCAATAAAATCTCTTTATTTGCCATTTCGCCCTCCTTTTTCAATTAAATAATCAGGCACCAAACGCGCTTTGCTCATTGCGCCGAATGGCACCTCAAAAACTTGGTCTGCTTCACGCAGCGTAATAATGTCGTCCACAACTTTTTCAATAATCCCAGTGATTTTTTTCCGCCCAGCGATGGATTGGTATACGTTTACCAAGACCGTGCTACCGATAAATTGTTCGAACTGATGGATATGAAAAAATGGCCTGTCCGCGCCGGGCGAAGACACTTCCAACTGGTAGTTGTCTGCAATCGGATCTTCAACATCCAACACACCACTGATTTGATGGCTGACTTTGGAACAATCCTCAACCAGAATGCCATTCGCACTGTCGATATAAATCCTGAGCAAGCCATGCCTGGGGTGTGGGTGGTATTCAATCCCGACACACTCATAACCCAAACCTTCAACAATGGGTTCGATCATTGTCACCAAATGCTCAGGAGCCCGCTTCATTTCTTCCTCATAAATCTTCGCACATAAAAAAAGAGCCAACGGCTCTTCCCTATACTACCTGCAAGGCCACCTATTAGATAATGGCTGCTTGCAAGTAAAACTTGCCAATCAACTTCCCGTTCCGAAGCCCCAAAATAAAAAACCCCATAGTGGGGCTTTCTTATTTTTATTGGTAGCGGGGGCAGGATTTGAACCTACGACCTTCGGGTTATGAGCCCGACGAGCTACCAAGCTGCTCCACCCCGCGATTAAGAGGAGTGATTATAAAGATTTTGTCAGAATTAGCAATTCTTTTATTATTAACCCCAAAAAGAACAATAGCCAGAACCAACATAACACATTATTTTTAATAATTAATTATGACTTATGAAACATTAGCAGATACGGGCTTTTGAACTGGAATAATTGCCACTGCCCTTCACCGTGCCTACGATACCGACTTAAATGGTTAACGATTTTAACATCGGTTCAGCCACTATTCAGATTCAAATGCAATGATGTCAGGGCTGGACATATACCGGATTTAAAACGCTAATTCAATGCTCATTGAAAGCTTAATGGACTTGATTATTCCGTAGCAGCAAGGAAAAATACCGCCCAAGAACCTCCGGATTGTTTAGTGTCACGCACAAAAACAAGTCTAACTTTTCGGAGCAATATCATGCCATCATTATTCAAATCTCATGTCCTGGTGCTTACGGGCATTCTAATTTCTGCCACAGCCATCGCAGAAGAACACAAAACCTATGTGCAGTTTAATGCGGGTGCAGCATTCGCAGAACCTTTTAAAGATAGCGACCAACTTTGCAATAATTTTTTTGGATGCAGTTCTTTTTCGTATAAAGAAAATTCCAATACAGGTTATGCAGCCAGTTTGGCTTTAGGATACCGAATTGCTGATCAATTTCGCTTGGAAGGTGAGGCAATGTATCAAGTCAAATGATTTGAATAAAGCACATTTATCAGTTAATTCTGGAAATTTCAATTTTAATGACACCCGCTCCCTGAAAGGAGAAAGCGAGCGTATGGCGTTTCTGTTAAATGCTTATTACGATTTCAAGAATAGCACAGCGTTTACGCCTTATATTACGGTGGCCTAGGCGGTTACCATATGCGGATTAAAGCAAG